>DATCNP010000076.1:0-12657 GCA_036565205.1 Solirubrobacteraceae bacterium
TCTCGGGGCAAGGGTTAGGGGCCATGGGCCGGATCGTGCTCCCAGGCGAGCCGCTGATCGACGGAGCGACGGCGCTGCGCCCATGGCGTGACAGCGACCTGGGGCCGCTGGTGGCGGCGTGCCGGGACCCTGAGATCCCGCGCTGGACGGGGGTGCCACGCGGCTACGGCGAGTCCGACGGCCGGGCGTACCTGATCAGCCGTCACGACGCGGTTCACGCCAACGCGTCGGCGCCGTTCGCGGTCGTGGAGGCGCCCGACGGCCGCCTACTGGGATCGGTGGCGCTGATGCGCTTCGCCTGGGAACACGCTCGCGCCGAGGCCGGTTACTGGCTCGCCCTCGAGGCCAGGGGTCAGGGACACGCGACGCGGGCACTGGCGCTGATCTGCGCCTGGGGCTTTCGGACGTTGTCGCTCGAGCGCATCGACCTGCTGGCGGCCACCGCCAACCTCGCTTCCCAGCGCGTCGCCGCGCGCGCCGGCTTCACCCGCGAGGCGGTGCTTCGCTCCTACATGAAAACCGGCGATGGCGAGCGCGCGGACATGGTTCGCTTCGGCCTGCTACGCGGAGAGGCGCCCTAGGCCCTCCGCCCGGCGCCCCGCCGGCTCAGGAGCCGACGATCAAGACGAACTCCGGGTCGCCCCAAAAGTCCCGGAAATCCTCGTCGCCCGGCGCCCAGGCGGCGGTCTCAGGCCGCAGCGCGACCGCCTTGCGCAGCGACGCCAGCGCCTGGCTCCGGTTCCCCCGGACGGCCTCCAGACAGGCGAGGTTGTAGTACGTGCCGCCGTCATCGGGATGTAGGCGCAGGCCTTCGAGCAGGATCTCGCGCGCCTTCTCAGGCTCGGTGCGGATCAGCGGGCCGGCTCGCATGTACCACTCCCAGGCGGAGGGCACGAACGTCGGCGGTCCGCCGAAGCTCAGCACGGTGGTCCCGGGCTCAGCCGACACGGCGTGGCGATGCGACGCCGGGTCGGGGATGAACACGTATGTGCCGCTCGGCGCGTCGTAGCTCTCGCCGTCGATCGTGAACGTCGCGCGGCCCGCCGCGACGAAGTACAGCTCCTCGTGCGCCAGCTTCGGATTCTCGGTGTGCGGCTCGACGACGTCCACGCCCGCTTCGGCGGCCGTGTAGGCGTTGGTCCCGAAGGCGCGAATCCCGAGCGCCAAGCGCACTGGGCGCCAGGTCAGCGTCCCGGGACCGGGACGGGCCTCGATCTCGTCCAGACGGGCGATTCGCGGCCGCTCCGGCATCGGCTAACCCGATCCTCCGGCCGACGGCCCGAGCGAGCTGACGCGCCATCCGTTCGAGGTCTCGACGAGCTGCACCGAGGCCACAGTGGAGCGCTGCCCGCGCGCGGTCGTGAGTGTCAGCGCCGTCGCGTTGTGGCCCTGCACCGTCAGCTTGCCGACGCTCAGAGTCGGATCCTGCACGCTCTGGAGGAAGATCTGCATCGCGTGCTGGCAGGTGTTCCCCGTCGACGCCAGGCGATCGATCAGCGATTGCGCCAAGACGTCCCGACACAGCGTCCGGTAGTCGCCGCTTGCGGTCGCATGGACGAACTGCTGGAGCTTGGCCTGGACCTCGGCACGCGCACTCGCGCCGCACGCCGAAAGCGCGCAGGCCAGAGCCAACGCCACCGCTCCGGGAGCGAGCCGCATCGATCGAAGAGTAGCCTGTGAGGATGCCGTTCGAACCCCTCGCGGACGGTCACGGACGCCTGATCGGAGATCTTCGCGTCTCGGTGACCGACCGCTGCAACTTCCGCTGCCAGTACTGCATGCCGGCCGATGGGCTGCCGTGGCTCGAGCGCGCCGAGATCCTCAGCTTCGAGGAGATCGCGCGGCTGGTCGGGCTGTTCGCCGCGATGGGCGTGCGAGACGTTCGCCTGACGGGCGGAGAGCCGCTTGTCAGGCGTGAGTTCCCGCGGCTCGTGGCGATGCTGGCGGAGATCGACGCGGTCGATGAGATCTCCATTACGACCAACGGCTTCCTTCTCGAGCGCGACGCCCAGGCGCTGGTGCAGGCGGGCGTCGACCGTTTCAACGTCTCGGTCGACTCGCTTCAGCGCGATCGCTTCTATGAGCTCACCAGGCGGGATGCGCTACCGCAGGTGCTCCGCGGGCTCGAGCTCCTGGCGAGCTTTCCCGAGGCACACCCGATCAAGATCAACGCCGTGGCGATCCGCGGCTTCACCGAGGAGGAGGTGCTGCCGTTCGCCGTGCTCGCGCGAGAGACGAGCTATGAGGTGCGCTTCATCGAGTTCATGCCGCTCGACGCCGACCGTGCCTGGAGCGCAGACCAGGTGTTGAGCGGTGCGGAGACGCGGGCGGCGATCGAGGCCGTGTACCCGCTCGAGCCGGCCCCGCGCGAGCCGAGCGCCACGGCCCGCGTCTACCGCTTCGCTGACGGCAAGGGCCGGATCGGCTTCATAAACCCGGTGTCGGAACCGTTCTGCGCGGACTGCAACCGGATCCGGCTGACCGCGGACGGCCGCCTGCGGACTTGCCTGTTCTCGCTTCACGAGACCGACCTGCGGGCGGCGATGCGCGACGGCGCCGGCGATGACGAGCTCGAGGCCATCATCCGCGAGGCCGTGTGGCGCAAGGAGCTGAAGCACCACGTCGGCGAGCCCGGTTTCATCCAGCCAGCGCGCAGCATGTCCGCAATCGGCGGTTAATATCTGCGCAAGTTTTGACGAGCATCATCTGAGGTCCAGATGCTGCTGCTGATGCTGTTCGCGCTGATCGCGGGCGCGGGGACTGCGATCACGCCGTGCGTGCTGCCGGTCCTGCCCGCGCTCCTGTCCGCAAGCGCCGTCGGTGGGCGGCGCCGGCCACTCGGAATCGTGCTCGGCCTGGCGATCACGTTCACGATCGCGATCGTCGCCCTCGCCCAGCTCGTCAAGGGCGTCGGGCTCGCCAGTGGCGCCGCGCGGACGCTGGCCATCGTGGTGCTGCTCGCGTTCGGTTTCGTACTGCTGATCCCCGGGCTCGCCGAGCGCGTACAGGCCCCGCTCTCGCGGCTGGCGCGGTTCGGACCCCGCAGCCGCGGCGACGGGTTCTGGTCGGGGGTCGGCGTAGGCGGCGCGCTCGGATTCGTCTGCGCGCCTTGCGCCGGTCCGATCCTGGCCGCGGTCACATCGGTCAGCGCCTCCGGTGGCGCCTCGGCTCGAGTGGTAGCCGTGGCGCTCGCCTACGCCGTCGGGCTCAGTGCCGTCCTGCTGCTCTACTGCGTAGGCGGACGCGCGGTGATCGAGCGGATTCGGCGCTCGACGCGCGGACACCTCGTGGAGCGCGCGCTCGGGGCCGTGCTGCTCCTCACGGGGATCGTGATGGCCACCAACCTCGACGTGCGCTTCGAGGAGGCGCTGGCCAAGGACACGAGCCTGCCCGCGTTCCTGATCGACCCCACCCGCGCGCTGGAGAATTCGAGCGCCGTCCAGAACCGGCTGGCGTCCCTTCGCCCGCGCTCTCGCTTCGTCCTGCGTCAGAGCGAAGCCTCGGTCACGCCGGTCGCCACGTCAGCGGGAGTTTCGATCCCGGGCGTCAAGACACCCCCGCTCCCCAACCTCGGCACGGCCCCCGACTTCACGCAGACCCAGCGTTGGTTCAATACTCCCGGCGGCCAGCCGTTGTCGCTGGCACAGTTGCGTGGCAAGGTCGTGCTGGTCGACTTCTGGACCTACACCTGCATCAACTGCCTGCGAACGCTGCCGTTCCTCAAGGGCCTGTACGCCGCCTACCACCGCGTTGGGCTCGACATCGTCGGCGTTGAGACGCCTGAGTTCACCTTCGAGCAGGACGCCGGCAACGTCTCGCAGGCCGTCGGCTCGGATGGGCTCAAATACCCGGTCGTCCAGGACAACAACTACGGCACCTGGAACGCGTACCAGAACCAGTTCTGGCCGGCGGAGTACCTGATCGACGCCCACGGGCAGGTCCGCCACACGCAGTTTGGCGAGGGCTCCTACAAGCAGGACGAGGCCGCGGTCCGCGAGCTGCTCCACGAGGCGGGGGTTCGCCATCTTCCCCCACCGATCACCGCGCACGCGATCATCCCCTCGACGAAGCTGGCCACGCCAGAGACCTACCTGAACTCCGAACGGGCCCAGGGGTTCGCGGAGCCGGTGCGCAACGGGACCCGTTCATATCCGCCGGTGAACAACCCGGCGGTCAACCAGTTCGGGCTCTCGGGCACGTGGACGGTGGGCTCGCAATCCGCCACGGCTGTTCTGCCCGGCGCTTCGATCACGGCGCGCTTCCAAGCCCAGCACGTCTATCTGGTGCTGACCTCGGCCGGAAACGTCGCGCGTACCGGGCGGGTGCTGCTGGATGGCCGTCCGATTCCTGCGAGTGACGCGGGCGCAGACGTCCATGCCGGAGCCGTCACCGTGCGGGGTCAGCGCCTCTACTCGCTCGTCTCGCTGCCGGACGATGAGCAGCGCACCCTGAAGATCGAGCTCCCGCCCGGAGTCAGTGCCTACGACTTCACGTTCGGGTAAGCGCCGCCGTTTAGCGGCGGTCGAGCAGCGCCGCCGCCTGCAGGAGGTCCTCGGGAGCGTTGATGTTGAACAGGACCTGCGGATCCTCGAGCTCGAGCACCCGCGGACCGATCTCGGCCACAGCCCGGCGCAACGAGATCCCGGTGTCCTGCATGAGGGCGTGCAGCGGCTCGGCTGCCTGCGGTTCGTAGCGCCCCAGCAATGGCTGCTCGAGGCCGTCTCCCGAGGCGATCACCGCCGGCGCTCCGCCAGTGCTCGCGAAGGCGAGCATCGCGATCACGCTCGGTGTCACGAAGGGCAGATCGCCGGCGCAGATCAGGACCGAGCGGTCCTCGGCCATCGCCAGAGCGTGGAGGATTCCGACCACCGGATGGCTGAGCTCGCTCGGCTCGATCCAGACCGTGACCCCAGGCAGTGGCGGAAGCTCGGTCCTAGCCTTCGCGATCACCGCGACTTCGGCCAGCGCCGCCGTCATCGCCGCGAGCGGGTACGTCAGCAGCGGCCTTCCGCGCAGCTCGACCATTGCCTTCGCGCCACCGATCCGGCGTCCGGCGCCGCCGGCCAGGATTGCCCCGAACGGCTCCGCCGCCGGGGTGGCATCCACGTGTTCGCCCCGGAGGCTCACGCACCGAGGATATGCCGTGGGCGGCGACCGAATGCGAACCGCCTTTGGGCCGAACTACACTAAACGCGATGGAGGGCTCAACTGAGGTCCGGAGCTGGCTGCGTTGCTACCGCTGCTGGTCCCAGAACCTCGAGGTGCAGGTGCACTACGAGGGAATACACCGGATCGACCCCGAGAGCGGAGAGCGCGGCGACGTGGTCGACGAGATGCAGGAGGCCGTGGTCCAGTGCCTCGAGTGCATGCACGACCAGCCCCATCTGGGCTTTCACAACGGCCGGGTCGAGCCGATCGAGGATCGCTGGGAGCGGATGATCGCCGGAACGCCCTGGGTCGCGTCGTGCACCGTCACGGTCGATGCCGACGATGTCGAGACGTGCTCAGGACCGGAGGCGGGCGACGCCCTGTCCTACGCCGCGTTCGGCGATCATGGAACGCGCGAGTTCTTCACCCATGTCCGCTTCCACAAGCACGACGAGGAGCGGATCGTCGTGCACCTGCTGGTCGAGCTCTACGCGCGGTCGGCCGAAGAGGCGACCGAGGTGCTCGAGGAAGCGGCGCGCGGGACGCTCGCGATCACCTCGCTAGCCGAGGAGTCGCGTCCGCCCGCGTCGACCGGCGACGGACAGCACTGACGGCCTCGACGACGATCAGCGCGAGCGCGACCGGCACAGTCGCCGGGAGCTCGTTGACAACGAAGAACAGCAGGTCGAACGCGCCGGCCAACAGCAGCGTGAGCACCGCAGCGCTGCGCTGACGCTGGCCGTCGGAGACCATCACCGCCCCGAGCAGCGCCGCGACGAACAGGTCGCCATAGCCCATCGTGACCGACCCGAAGGTCTCGCTCTGAAGCTTCGGCAGTCCACCCGGATGCGCCGCGATGAGTGCTGCGTTCGGAGCCTGCAACAGATCTGCGATCACGAGCCACGCGTCGGCTCCGGCCATCAGCACGATCCCGACCTTGAGCCAGGCCGTCGGAGTGACGGCCCCGAGCAGGACACCGAGCGTCACGCAGCTGAGCGCCGAGAGGATCGCCCCGGAGGCCTGTCCCACGAGCGAACCGTGCTCCGCCCAGGCGAGCGCGAACAGGGGCGCAACCAGCAGCGCGGCCAACGGCTTGGCCCCATGCGAGGCCCACCCGAGCGCGGCGGCCGCGAGCAGCGGCACCGCCACTAGAGCCAGGTAGGTGAGCCCGGTGGCGGTGTCCGAGACGTACCGGATCGCGAACACCACCACGACGATCGAGGCGATCGGCACGAGCGCCCAGCCGCGCCCTGAGAGGCGCTGCAGGCGCTGGGTTCCGGGGGCGATCCGGGGGGCGGCGACGACGCCGGCCTGAAGCGCGAGCATCGCCGCATCCGACGGCAGGAAGGGGAGCGACACCCCTCTTAGGGTAGGAAGCCTATGCCCGGTTCGCGAAGGCTCTAGGCGTCGAGCCGCTGCTCGAGCGCCTTGAGCTCGGCGGCCAGCTCGGCGGGCAGGCGATCGCCGAACGTGGCGAGGTGCTCCTTGGCCTGGGGAAGCTGCTCACGCCATCCGTCGACGTCGATTTCGAGCAGCTCCCGCATCGCCTCCGGAGTGACCTCGAGCCCGTCAGTCTCGATGCCGCCCTCTCCCACCGGCGGCACCAGCCCGATCGGTGTCTCGACTGCCTCGGCCTTGCCCTCGCAACGCCGGAAGATCCACGCCAGCACGCGGGAATTCTCGCCGAAACCGGGCCAGAGGAACTTGCCGTCCTGGCCTTTGCGGAACCAGTTGACGTGGAAGATCCGCGGCATCTGCACGCCGTCGCGGGCGCCAGAGGTCAGCCAGTGGCCGAAGTAGTCGCCCATGTGGTAGCCGCAGAACGGCAGCATCGCCATCGGATCCCAGCGCAGCCGGCCGACCTTGCCGGTCGCCGCAGCCGTGGTCTCCGAGGACATCGTCGCGCCGACGAATACGCCATGGACCCAGTCCCGGGCCTCGTAGACCAGCGGCACCACAGTCGAGCGCCGGCCGCCGAACAGCATCACGTCGATCGGGACGCCCGCCGGGTCCTCCCACTCGGGCGCGATCGACGGGCACTGGGCGGCGGGAGTGGTGAAGCGTGCGTTCGGGTGCGCGGCTGGACCATCGGACTCCGGGGTCCAGTCGTTGCCGTGCCAGTCGATGGCGTGATCGGGCGGGGTCGCCGTCAGGCCCTCCCACCACACGTCGCCGTAGTCGGTCTTGGCGCAGTTGGTGAAGATCGAGTTGCGCTCGACGGTGTCGATCGCATTGGGGTTGGTGATCGAACCGGTGCCCGGCGCGACGCCGAAGAAGCCGGATTCGGGGTTGACGGCATACAGTCGCCCGTCCTGGCCGAACTTCATCCAGGCGATGTCGTCGCCGATCGTCTCGACCTTCCAGTCCGGGAGCGTGGGGACCAGCATCGCCAGGTTGGTCTTGCCGCACGCGCTCGGGAAGGCACCGGCCAGATACTTGACCGCTCCCTCGGGCGAGGTGATCTTGAGGATCAGCATGTGCTCGGCCAGCCAGCCCTCATCGTGGGCCATCACGGATGCGATCCGCAGCGCGAAGCATTTCTTCCCCAGCAGGGCGTTGCCGCCGTAGCCCGAGCCGAAGGACCAGATCTCCCGCGTCTCGGGGAAGTGGACGATGTATTTGTTGTCGGCGTTGCACGGCCAGGGAACGTCCTGGACGCCATCGCTGAGCGGCATCCCAACCGAGTGCAGGCAGGGCACGAAGTCGCCGTCGTCGCCGAGCACGTCGAGCGCGGGCTGGCCCATCCGGGTCATGATCCGCATCGAGGTCGCGACGTAGGCCGAATCGGTGAGCTGGACGCCGATGTGGGAGATCGGCGAGCCCAGGGGGCCCATCGAGAACGGCAACACGTACATCGTGCGCCCCTGCATCGAGCCCTCGAACAGCCCGGTCAGCGTCTCACGCATCGCCTTCGGCTCGCGCCAGTTGTTCGTCGGTCCGGCGGCGGACTCGTCCTTGGAGCAGATAAAGGTCCGATCCTCGACCCGGGCCACGTCGGCTGGATCGGACAGCGCCAGGTAAGAGTTCGGACGCTTGGCCTCGGAGAGCCGCTCGAAGGTCCCCGCGTCGATCAGCACCTGAGCGAGCCCGTCGTACTCCTCGGCCGATCCGTCGCACCAGTGGATTTCAGCCGGCTGGGTGAGCGCTGCGACTTCGTCTACCCAGGCCAGAAGCCGGGAATGATTGGTCGATGCTTGGTGCTGCGGTGCGGTGTGGGCCATGGCTGTTTCGGCACTCCTTGGACATTCGGTGGCTGGGGAAGCCTACCCGCGCGCGGGCCAAAATGACCCAACGTCGCCACAGATCAGCAGGCGGAACCGGACCGAACCAGCTACTCGGGGGTGCCAGGATGCTTGCGTGGCACGAGCACCAGTCGCTTGAACTCGGCCACCAGCACGCCGTCCTGGTTCAGCACCCGCGTGTGCACCCTGACCGTTCCTCGGTCGAGCTTCGACCGTGACGGCGTGACCTCGAGCACCTCGGACTCGCAGTAGAGCGTGTCGCCGTGGAACACGGGTGCGGGGTGGGCCAGTTCCTCGGTGGCCAGGTTGGCGATCGCCTTGCCACTGACGTCCGACACGCTCATTCCGAGCGCCAGCGAGTAGACCAGCGGCCCGACGACGACGTTGCGCCCCTGCTGTGACTGCTTGGCGTAGACGTCGTTGATGTGCAGTGGGTGGTGGTTCATCGTCAGCAGGCAGAACAGGTGGTCATCGCCCTCGGTCACGGTCTTGGCGGGCCAGTGCTTGTAGACGGCGCCGACCTCGAACTCCTCCAGGTAGCGGCCGTATGGATGCGCGCCTGAGGCCTCGCGCGCCTCCTGATCGGTTTGCACTTCAGTCATGTTCGAGCTCCTGTGGGGAATTGTGATGCGGGCGCGGATTGTGCCGGGAAACTACGATGACGGCTTCCCACCGACCGAGAGAGACCCCAATTGCGAAACCCGCGTGACTTCGGAAAGCCGCTCGCCATCGGCGCGCCGACACCGATCCTCGAGATCCCGTTCAAGCCGTCGCGGATGATCCACTTTCTGGACTTCTCCAACGAGAAGATGGTCGCCAAGGTCCCGGACATCGCGCCGACGGTCGACATCCTGCTCGGCAACCTCGAGGACGCGGTACCGGTCGATCGCAAGCAGGCCGCGCGCGACGGTCTGGTCCGTGTGGGCAAGGAGATCGAGCTCGGCGAGACCCAGCTGTGGACCCGGGTCAACAGCCTCGAGTCGCCGTGGGTGCTCGACGAGCTGACAACGCTGGTGGGTGAGATCGGTGAGAAGCTGGACGTTGTCATGGTGCCGAAGGTGCAAGGGCCGTGGGATATCCACTACGTCGATCGCCTGCTGGCCCAGCTCGAGGCCAAGGCGGGCATCGACCGGCCGATCCTGGTGCACGCGATCCTCGAGACCGGCCTCGGGGTGGTCAACCTCGAGGAGATCGCCACCGCGAGCCCCCGCATGCAGGGAATGAGCTTCGGTCCGGCGGATCTCGCCGCCTCGCGGCGGATGAAGACGACCCGGGTCGGAGGAGGCCACCCGGGCTACCGCGTGATCGAGGACCCCGATCCGGACAACCCGGACGCGCTGCGCGCGAGCGCCCAGCAGGACCCGTGGCACTACTCGATCGCCCGCATGGTCGATGCTTGCACGTCGGCCGGGATCCTTCCGTTCTACGGGCCCTACGGCGACATCAAGGACGTCGAGGGCTGCGAGACACAGTTCCGAGCGGCGTTTCTGCTCGGATGCGTCGGGGCCTGGTCGCTGCATCCTGTCCAGATCGAGATCGCCAAGAAGGTCTTCAGCCCCGATCCGGAGGAGGTCCTGTTCGCGAAGAAGGTGCTGGAGGCGATCCCGGACGGGCGCGGCGTCCACATGATCGACGGCAAGATGCAGGACGACGCGACCTGGAAGCAGTGCAAGGTGATGGTGGAGCTGGCGGAGATGCTCGCCCACAAGGACCCCGAGCTGGCCGAGGCCTACGGGTTCGCTCCCGCCGCGGCCTAGGCTGGGTAGATGCGAATATCGGCGAAGGCTGACTATGCCGTCCGGGCCGCCGCAGAGCTGGCCGCGGCGCCTGGGGACAAGCCCGTCAAGGCCGAGCGCCTGGCCACGGCGCAGGAGATCCCGCTCAACTTCCTCGAGAACATCCTCGGGGAGCTTCGGCACGCGGGCATCGTCCGCAGCCACCGCGGCGCCGAAGGTGGGTTCCGCCTCGCCAAGGCAGCGGATCAGCTGACCGTGGCGGACGTCATCCGCGCGGTCGAGGGCCCGCTGGCCAGCGTCCGCGGCGGCCCACCCGAGGAGGCGTCCTACGGCGGCGCGGCCAGCGCCCTGCCGCGGGTCTGGATCGCGGTCCGGCACAACCTCAGGCAGGTGGTCGAGCACGTCACGATCGCCGACGTTGCCAGCGGCAAGCTGCCGGCGGAAATCGATGGGCTCGCCGAGGACCCGGAGGCCTGGATCACGCGCTGAGCGCGGTCGCTCCGGCGCGCGCGCGGGAGGGCTGCTCGGCGACCCAGCGGTCGCTGACCTGGTGGAGCATGGCGAGCATCGCAGTGGCCGACGGCGAGCGGTAGCCCGCCGGCACAACGGCGAAGATCGGCCGTGGCGGGGGGGCCGGGTCGAGCGTCCGGATCACGACATCGTCTCGCGCGCCGTTGATCGCCATGTCGGGGATCAGCGCCACCCCGACCTCGGCGGCGACGAAGCCGAGGATCGCCGTGTAGTCGTCGTTCTGGAAGGCGATCTGGGGCTCGAAACCGGCGTCGTGGCAGGCCCGCAGGAACATCCGCGAATCAGGACACGACTGCGAGGTCGCCAGCATCCACGGCTCCTCGGCGAAGTCCTCCAGCCTGAGCGTCTCGGCGCCGGCCAGCGGATGCCCGGTGCCCAGCGCGACAAACATCGGATCGTCGAACAGGTGCACGAGCTCGAGGTCGGCCGCCGCCGAGGAGCCGAGCCCGCCGGGCTCGTACTCGGGATCGCCCATCGGGTCGTGCGAGAGCACGATGTCCAGCTCGCCGGCGCGCAACCGCGGCAGCGAGTCGCCGGGGTCGGCCATCACGATGTCGAGCTTGACGGACGGGTGGCGCTCGCGGAAGCGCGCCACCGCCAGCGGGACGATCGACGCCGCGGCGGAGGCGAACGTGGCCAGCTTCAGCGTGCCGCCATCCAAGCCGGCGAGCGAACGGAGCTCGGTCTCCGCATCGTCGAGCCGCGCGAGGATCGTCTCGCCCCGCGCCATCAGCAGCCTCCCGGCGTCGGTGAGCACGGCGCCGGCGGGAACTCGGCGCACGAGCGTCGTCCCGACCTCGGCCTCGAGCGTCGCGATCTGACGCGAGATCGCCGGCTGCGTATAGCCGAGGCTGGCGGCCGCGGCTGAGAACGAGCCCCGCCGCGCGACTTCACAGAACACCCTCAGACGCCTGCTGTCGAGCATACTAATTGTTATACCAGACCCAGCAAGTCCGTATTTGACCTTATGCCGTGTTCGGAGCACACTTCATTGACCATGAGCCCCCGGACAGAACCACTGACCATCCGTCTCGCCTACGCCGAGGACTACCCGGCGCTCGCACGGCTGGCGGCGCTGGACAGCGCCGAGCGGGTGCCCAGACGGCCGCTGTTGATCGCCGAGGCGGGCGGCGAGCCACGGGCGGCGCTGTCACTGTCCGACGGAACCTCGATCGCCGACCCGTTTCATCACACGGCGGAGATCCTCACGCTGCTCGAGCTTCGGGCCTCGGCGGCCGTCCCCCGGCGCCGCGGTCGCCCTCGGAAGCGGCTAGCCCGTCTGAGCCTCGCTCACGGCTAGATCGTCGCCGGCGGCCTTGTCGCCGGCATCCGCGGCACCGCCGCGAGCAGGCGCTTGCGCCGGCACGCGAACGTAGACGATGTCTCCGCGCCCGAGCTCGAGCTGTTGGGCCTGGCCTCTCGTGAGCTGCGCCCTGGCCTGCGATCCATCGGGAAGCTCGAGCTCGACACGGACTTCGAAGCCGAGGTGGACGACTCGACGTACCATCGCCTCGATCGAGTCCTCGCTCTCGGTCACCGAAATCGTCACGTCGTGGGGGCGCACGAGACGCTCCCCGAGCCTGCTCACGGGCCCGACGAACCCCATCACGAAGTCCGTGGCCGGCTCATCGTAGATTTCCCGCGGCGGGCCAACCTGCTCGATCGAGCCGGCGTTCATGACCGCGATCCGGTCGGCGACCTCCATCGCCTCCTCCTGATCATGGGTCACCAGCACGGTCGTGACGCCCTGCTCGTCGTGCAACCGGCGCAGCCAGGCTCGCAGCTCGGCGCGAACGGTGGCGTCGAGCGCTCCGAACGGCTCGTCGAGCAGCAGAACGCGAGGCTCGACCGCAAGTGCCCGGGCGAGCGCCATCCGCTGGCGCTGACCTCCTGACAGTTGGGCCGGACGCTGTCCGGCCCACTTCGTCAGGCCGACCAGGGCGAGCAGCTCGTCGACGCGCGCCTTGATCTCCTCGCGCGGGCGCTTGCGGATCCGCAGC
>DATCNP010000077.1:0-8275 GCA_036565205.1 Solirubrobacteraceae bacterium
GACGCGAGCTCCGTGGCCAGGTAGCGGTGATGAGCGAGCAGTGTCTTACCGAGCGCGGTGGCGTGCGCCGGCATCAGGCTTCCGACCTCGAGCGCCTGGCGGCTGTCATCCGGTCGGAACACGTGGTGGACGATCAGGACCTGATAATCGTGCAGCGTTCCGATCCGCACCGCGCCAATAGATCGCGAGACACCAGCAACCGGACGGAGTCGGAGCTTTGCCGAGCCCCCACCCCGAGCTCGGGGAGGGGCGTTTATCTCCCGAAACGAGGCTCGAGATTACGGCGAGCGGGTGGCCTCGATACTTCGGCCGGCGAGCGGCCCTGGCCGCGTAGGCGCTTGACCGCCATCGTGTGCGCAACCCAGTCTGCGGGTGTGACGCTCATCGCGGGTGTGATGCGCGGAATAGTCCTCGGCCGACCTGCTGGTTCGCGAGATCGGGAATGGACTGCTGCAGATCGGCGTGCTCGTCGTGCTGGCGATGCTAGCTGCCGTGGTGCCGGTGGCATCGTAGATGCCGCCGCCCTGTTGTTTCGACGGGACGACCTCAGTCCGCGCCGCGGAAGGCTGAGGAGAAGCGAACGAAGTAATCGATGCCGGACCAGACCGACACCAGCGCTGCGAGCGCGAGCAGCCACTGGTCGAGGAACGCGCCGGCGATGACGACGTCGGGGCGAAGCATCACCAGCGTCAGAGCGGCGAACTGCGTCGTTGCCTTCCACTTGCCGAGCTTCGACGGCTCGAGGTGAAGCCCCTGCGTGGCCACTGCGGCACGCAGACCGAGCAGGCTGAGCTCGCGGCCGATGATCACCATCGACACCCAAGGGGATGCTCGCCCCACCGCGACCAGGGCAACGAGCACGCCGGTGACGAGGAGCTTGTCGGCCGTCGTGTCCAGGAACGACCCCAGCCGCGAGCTGACGTTCCAGCGGCGGGCGAGCCGACCGTCGAACCAGTCGGTACTTGCTGCTACGACGAAGACGACCGCCGCAGCCGTCCACGAACGGCTGATGACGAGTCCCATCACGACCGGCGTTGCAACGATTCGGAGACTTGTGCCGGCCAGGATCAATGCGCTGGCGCGAGCGCTGCCTCTAGTCGCCGTTCTCAGCGCACCAGCCTCCACAATAAGGGCGATCGTACCAGCGAGCTTACGAGAGCAGATGAGCCGCGCATTCGCGAGCCTCCGCCGAGTCGCGGGCGCCAAGCGCACGCCTTGCGGCGTCCACGGCGTCGGACACGGTCGCCGACCTCAGGGCCTGCTTGACCTCGGGGACGAGCGGCGGCGCCATGCTCAGCTCGCGCACGCCAAGGCCCACAAGCAGCAACGCGGCCGCCGGGTCGGCGGCGAGCTCCCCGCAGACTCCGACCCAGCGACCGTGAGCTTCGGCGCCGGCAACCGTCTCCCGTACCAGCCGCAGCACTGCTGGTTGCGGCCCCGCCAGTAAGTCTCCGACAAGCTCGTTTCCGCGCTCGGCGGCCATCGTGTACTGGGTGAGGTCGTTCGTGCCGACCGAAAAGAAGTCGGCCGAGACGGCGAGCTGCTCCGCCTGCAATGCGGCGGAGGGCACCTCGACCATGATCCCCACTTCGAGCGGCGCATCCACGCCGGTTGCGGCCCGTGCTCGCTGCACCTCGGCCAACGCCGCCTCGAGCTCGGCGGCGGTGGCCACCATCGGGAACATCACCTTAACCGGATGCTCAGCCGCGACGCGCAGGACGGCTCGCAGCTGCGTCGCAAGCAGGTCAGGGTGCTCGAGAGAGAGACGAATTCCCCGCCGGCCAAGAAACGGATTCTGCTCGGGGGCCATCGGCAGCGCAGGCAATGGCTTGTCCGCGCCGACGTCGAGCGTGCGCACGATCAGCGGGCGTCCGCCAAGCGCTCCGGCAATCTCCGCGATCGTCTCGGCTTGCTCCTCCTCTCCGGGGATCTCCTGACGGTCGAGGAACAGGAACTCCGTCCGCAGCAGCCCGACGCCGTCCGCCCCCAGCTCCACGGCGGAGGCGGCCCCGCCCGCACCTCCGAGATTGGCCGCCACCTCGATCCTCACGCCATCGCGTGTGACGGCGGGTTCGCGAGCGTGCTGCAGGGCCGTAGCGCGACGCTCGAGCGCTAGCTCGCGCGCCCGGCTGGCACGCTCCGCCTCCCGCGCACTCGGAGCTACTAGCAGGGTGCCTTCGCCGCCGTCGAGTAGCACAAGGGTGTCCTCAGCGATCGCCAGCACCGAGGAGCCAAGTCCGACCACCGCGGGGATCCCCAGCGCGCGAGCGAGGATCGCCGCATGCGCTGTGGCGGTTCCGCGCGCGGCGGCGATCCCACGAACGTAGGCAGGATCGATCGCTGCGGCGTCGGCCGGCGTCAGCTCGGAGGCCACCAACACGCCCTCAGCGCTGGAGCTCGCCACCAGCTCTCGCCCCTCAAGCGCCGCCAGCACGCGGCGACCGACGTCCTCGACATCGGTCGCACGCTCGCGGAGCAGGTCATCGTCGAGCGCACGCCAGGCGGTCGCTGTCTGCTGACTCGCCTCGTACCAGGCACTCTCGGCCGCCGCGCCCGCATCGATCCGCGCCTGCGCCGCGTCCACCATCGCCTTGTCATCGAGGAGCGCCAGGTGCGCCGAGAAGATCGCGGCATCGCTCGCGCTGCTCCGGCGCGCCACCTGGTCGCGGTCACGTTCGATCGCCGCCCTGGCAGTTTCGCGCGCCGACTCGAGCCGCTGCCGTTCGATGTCGGCTCCCTGCGATGGCCGCTCCGGCGGAGCGTCGAGCCGCTCGGCGACGCGGTGCACCGGCCCGAGCGCGATTCCGGTCGACGCCGCGATGCCGCGCAGCAGCGTGCCCGGCTGAGGTTCCGCCGGGGAGACTTCCGGAGCGGGCTTGGCAGCTGCGACGGTCCGAGCGTTCGCCACGCTCGCCGATACGCCTTCCCCGAATCCTTCCCGAGCGAGCTCCGCGAGCGCCGCCAGCGCCTCGTCCGCCTGGGGCCCCGATGCGGTGGCGAGGAGCTCATCGCCCCTGCGTGCAACGAGCGTCATCAAGCCGGTGAGGCTGCGCGCGCTGACGGGACCGCCGCCGCCGGCCTTGGCGAGCCGCACGTCCGCGTCGAAGCGGCTTGCCAGCTCGGCAACGAGCGCGGCCGGGCGGGCGTGGAGGCCGATCTCGTTCAGCACGGGGATGCGAACCTGCCGTCCGGCAGCCGTCGCGTCACCGTCGGGTGAGGCCGCGCCGGACGGCGCCGAAACCTCGACGCCGAGTTGGGCCTCCTTCATCTCGATCGCGCGCCTCGCCTCAGCCCGCACGTCATCCAGCGAGGCGCCGCCCCGGGCAGCCACGGCCGCGGCGACCGCGCCCTCGACGAACGGCGCCTCGCTCAGCTCCACCCGGCCATCGGCTTCCAACAGTTCGACAGCCATCTCCGCGCTCATCAGTGCGCTGCCGAGATCCATCAGCACGAGCACGCCGTCCGAGCTCATCGCCCGCTCGATCGCGGCGCGGACACGCTCCACGTCGGTGCCGATGGTGCCGTCCTCGAGCCCACCCGCGGCCTCGAGCGCAAGCTCATCGCCGCCCATCTGCCGCGCCAACTCCACGACGCCTTCAGCGAGCATCGCGCTGTGCGAGACGACGACGATGCCGACCATGTCTACAGCCGGTAGGCCTGGTGCAGCAGCTCGATCGGGTGCACGGACCGGCGGTGCGTACCGTGCTCGATCTGCCAGCGGCAGGTCTCGCTATCACACGCGACGAGCTCGGCGCCGGACCTTGCAACCTGATCGAACAGATCGGCTCCGGCATCCATCGCGATCTGGTACTTCTCGCGCTTGAGCCCGTATGTGCCGGCAATGCCGCAGCAGCGTGCGTCAAGCTCGCGTACATCGAGCCCGGGAACGAGGGACAGCAGCTCGAGCGCGGGCTTGCCGATCCAATGCCCCTGCTGCTGGCAAGGTGCGTGGTAGGCGACGACCTCCTCGACCGGTTGGAAGTCGGTCCGCAGGTCGCCGCGTTCATGCAGCTCGAGCAGCAACTCGCAGATGTCATACGTCTGGCGGCTGACGATCTCCAGGTCGGGATCGTGCTCGAGGCCGAGGATCTCGCGCGCCTCGCGCTTGAGCATCAGCGTGCAGCTGGTCGCGTTGCCGACGATCAGGGTGCCGTCGCGCGCGTGTGGGGCGAGCGCGCGAGCGAGCCGCAGCACGTACTTCCTGGCATCGTCGAACAAGCCGCTGGACTGCAACGGCAAGCCGCAACAATCCTGCTTCGGAATCTCGACGCGGTAGCCGTTGTGCTCCAGCACAGCGACCACCTTCTCGCCGACGTCCGGCTCGTAGTACTCGGTGCCGCAGCCATGGAAGTACACCACCTTGGTGCCGTTGCTCGGACCCTGGTGACGGCGCGCCCAGGCGCGGAACGTGCGACCGGCGAACGGCGGAACCGGTGCATCGCGGTGGACGCCGAGCAACCGCTCCCCCAATACGCGGGCCGGCCGGAAGCGCACGATCGCGTTGGCAAGCGGCGCGACAGGTGTCCCGAGGCGCCCGAGGACCGTAGGCCGCGTGATCAGCCGATCGCGCAACGAGACGCCCTTGCGCTGCTTGACGGCATACCTTGCATGAGCGTTCAGCTCGGCGATCTTCACGCCTTGCGGGCAGGACATCGTGCACAGTCCACAGCCCGAGCAGTAGTCTACCGACGACTCTTCCGGAGGCTGGCCGTGTACCCTGAATCGCTCTGCCTGCGGCCCAGCGTACTTCGGCCCGGGAAACAGGGGTGTCACGTTCGAGACGGGACACACGGTCTCGCAGATCGTGCATTTGACGCAGTGGTCAAGTGAGCTGCGCAGCTCCTCGTGCGACTGGATCTCGGTCATGCTGTGGCCGCCGCCCCCTCGCGCTCTTGCACCGCCTGCGCGACGAAATTCCCGCTGGCGAGCGCGATGCCCTCGCCCGAACCCTCCCGCCAAGGCACCGCTCCCGGAAGTGCGGCACCCGCAACGAACACGTTCTCGGTTCCCTGTGCCAGCAGCGAGGAATCCACGGCGACACCGACCGTCGACATCGGCTGGGGACCGAAGTAGTCGGCGGTGAAGCGCTGCTCGCCCGTGGCCGGCATCCCGCGCAACGGTAGCCCGAGGACGGTCTCACGTGCCTGCCAGTCCGACCCGAGCTCGATCGCGCCGGAGGCGAATCCGCCGGTCGCAAGCACGAACCAGCGCGCACCGTACACGGTGTCATGGCCACTGCTGTGTGCGCGCACGGCATTGATCCGGTCGCCGTCGCGCTCGGCGCCCAGCACCTCGGCGCCGAGGACGAGCCGGCCGCCGGCCGCACGCAGGGCTGCGCGCACGGCGTTGTAGACCCGAATCCCGGGAGCGGACGGTGGGAGCGTGGGAATCTCGAACACAGGTCGTCCAAGCCGGTGCTCGAGGTCGGACCAGGCGCCGTGTGGGTCGCTCAGACCCACAATCGCGGGCAGGGCGACGCGCTCGCCGCTCCGTAGCAGCGGCAGCAGGCGGGCAGCGAAGGCGGCACGGAATGCCGGGGCGTCGAAGCGCCGGGCGAGGCCGAGCGCATTGGCCTCCGGTCGCCCCACGTCGAGTTCGAGCTCGACCGCCCGCGCCTCGACCCCCGCCCGCAGGAGGTTCGCGGCGCACAGCGAGGCGTGGAAGTCTCGCAACACGCGCGCGCCGACCACGCACACGGGCGCCGGGGACGCGATCTCGCCGGCGGCCATCGTCTCCGGGACAAGCGCGGAGGGCCGGACCGCGCCGACCGCGGTCGGAAGCAGGTGGTTGCGCTCAAGGCCGCCCATGTAACGGTAGCCGGGCTGTGGGCCGCGCTCGATGCGGGTGGCGAACCACTTCAGCGCTGGGGCGATCGCATCGACGCCGATCAGCGCGTAGGGGTGCTCCGGGTGTGCAGCGACGAAGCCGGGGAGCACGGCGCCGGGCTCGTCGACGCGCGCGGGCTCATACCCGAGCACGTCGATGGTCCCGGGCGCCAGATGCGTCGACCCAACCCCTTTGGCCAGCACGCAGACTCGGGCGCCGTCCTCGGCCAGACGTGTCCCGGCGGTGAGTCCGGCAACGCCCGCCCCGAGCACGATCGCGTCGTATGTCAACGACGCAGTCATGCCGGTACGTGTCCGATGTCGAGGACGCCCTGGAAGATCCACTCGTCGAATCTGGCCTGCCGGAGTTGGTCGCCGTAGAGGATCGGCCAGACACCTTTCCATCGCTCCGTCGCGAACTCGATCAGCGCGGCATTCGCCCTTCCCGTATCGAAACCGCCGAGGCCGTGGGCGATGCCCGCGGCGCGGTAGATGCAGAAGCCTCCCTGGCACGGGCCCATCCCGAGCCGGAGCAGGCGCCGGATGTCGTCGAAGTCGGTCGTGACCTGCTCCCGGAGCGCACCCTCGAGCCTGGCACGTTCGACCAGCTCGCACTCGCACACGAGCTGGTCGTGGGGGAGGTTCTGCTCACGTTGGCGGAGCCGATCCGCGACACGGTAGTACTCGCCGTTCTCGGAGCCGGGAAGTGGATGCGTCGCGGTTGTGCACGGTCGCTGCTCGCCAAGCTGGCCGCAGACCGCGTCGACGGTGTCCTGCGCCATCAGCCGGTAGGTCGTCAATTTGCCGCCGGTGATCGTCAAGAAGCCGCTGACGCCGTCCCGCTCGCGGTGGTCGAGCAGTGCGTGGGCGCGCGTTACGTCGCGCGTGGACGCGGCGCCGCCATCCTTTCGGTCCTCGAACAGCGGCCGCACACCGGTCCATACGCGTAGCGCGCGAGCCTCCTTGAACCCCGGCACGAGCTGCTCGCCGTCCTCGAGCATCGCGTCGACCTCATCCTGGAGGACCGAGTCGTCGTCGGGATCGTCGGTGTGGACATCGGTCGTCCCGATCACGCTGACCGTGCGGATCGGCACGATGATGTCGCCGTCGGTGGGCATCTGACAGCGGTTGACAACGGTGTTCACCAGCCGGTGGTTCATTGCGATCATGATTCCCCGGCCCGGCATCACGTGGACGCCTTCGATTCCGGCGAGCGTGGCGATCTGCCCCGCCCAGGCCCCGGCGGCACTGACCGTCACCCGCGCCTCAATGTCGAGTTCGTCGCCGCTGCGGGCGTCTCGCGCTCGCGCGCCGCGGACCTCGTCGCCATCCCTGTGCACGGCCACGGCTTCGTGGTAGGGCAGAAAGCGCGCGCCGCGCTCCTGAGCACCCCGTGCCAGCGCCCAGACCAGCTTCCAGACATCAATGCTGCCGTCGGGAACCCGGAAGGCGCGGGAGATCCGCGGATTCAGCCTCGGCTCGTCCCGCAACGCCTGCACCGGCTCGATCTCCTCGCAGGGCACGCCGGTCTTGCGGCATCCCTGTGCAAAGCGGTCCGCGTAGGCAGGATCGTCGAACGGCGTCGTGACGAACAAACCACCTGTGTCTTCGATGCAGTCGGCCGCAACGTGGCGGACGATGACGTTCTCGCGTGCACACTCGTCCGCAGCGGAAGCGTCCTTCACGGCGTAGCGCCCGCCCGAATGCAGGAGACCGTGAAAGCGGCCGCTGGTGCCGGTGGCGAGATCCGCGCGCTCCACAAGCACGACGTCGAGCCCGCGGAGCGCTGCATCCCATGCCACTCCGGTGCCGGTGGCACCTCCGCCAATCACCAAGACGTCGGTGCTGAGCTTCTCCACCGGATCAGCTTACTCCCGCGTCTGCGGCGAGCCGCCTTGCCCCGGATCGCGCCAACCCGGGCAAGGCGACATTCGCTACTCGGCCCAGTCGAAGGTCCGCTCGACGGCCTTCTTCCAGAAGTGGTAAGCGGTGTCACGCGCCGAGGCGTCCATCTTCGGCTCCCAACGCTTGTCCTCGACCCAGTTCTCGCGCAGTTCCTCCTCCGTGTTCCAGAAGCCGGTTGCGAGCCCGGCCGCATACGCGGCGCCGAGCGCGGTCGTCTCGGCGACCTTCGGCCTGATCACCGGCACGCCGAGGATGTCCGCCTGGAACTGCATCAGCGTCTCGTTGCCGACCATGCCGCCGTCGACTTTCAGCGACTCGAGGTCGACGCCCGAATCAGCGTTCATCGCGTCAGCGACCTCGCGGCTCTGGAACGCAGTCGCCTCGAGCGTTGCGCGCCCGATGTGCCCGGCGTTGACGTAGCGGGTGAGCCCCGCGAACACGCCGCGGGCGTCCGACTTCCAGTACGGCGCGAACAGCCCGGAGAACGCCGGCACGATGTAGCAGCCGCCGTTGTCCTCGACCGACTTGGCGAGGTCCTCCACCTC
>DATCNP010000078.1:0-6994 GCA_036565205.1 Solirubrobacteraceae bacterium
GGGAGCCGATGCGACGCGGCAAGCTCGTACAGGCTCGCGAGGTCGGCCTCGGACAGCGCGGCCACGATCAGCAGGATCGCGTCCGCTCCCCAAGCCGCTGACTCCACGACCTGGTAGGGATCGACGATGAAGTCCTTGCGAAGGATCGGCAGGCCGGCGCTGGCCCGGGCGCCGCGAAGGTCCTCGAGCGAACCTCCGAAGCTCGGACCCTCGGTCAGGATCGAGAGCGCGCTCGCGCCCCCCTGCTCGTAGGCGCCCACGACTTCCTCGAGCGAAACCCCGTCGCGAATCAACCCCGCTGAGGGTGAGCGGCGCTTGTGCTCGGCGATCAGCGACAGACCGGGGCTGGAGAGGGCCTCGCGGAATCCGCGTCGGTCGCCGTCCGGGCGGCTCGCCGCGGCGGCGTGAACGGCTGCGTCCGGATGCTCGCGGCGCCGCGCGGCCACCGCCTCCCGGGTCGCGGCCACGATTCGAGTCAGCTCATTCATCTCAGACGGCCGGCTCACGCTGGGGCGAGCTCCCGTGTCCTGACCAGGAACCGCTCGAGCGCGTCGGCAGCGTCTCCCGAGTCGAGCGCCCGACCGGCCGTCTCGACGCCCTCGGCAATCGAATCCGCCCCGCCGCCGGCGTAGATCGCAGCGCCGGCGTTGAGAACCGCGATCTCGCGGGCCGTGCCGCGCTCGCCGGCGAAGATGCGCCGCGCGATCTCGGCGTTCTGGTCGGGGTCGCCGCCGGGCACCTGCTCCACGGGCGCACGCCTGAGTCCGACGTCCTCGGGTGTGACCGTGTAGCGCCGCTGCTCGGAGCCGATCACCTCGACGACCGTGGTCGGCGCCGAGATGCTGAGCTCGTCGAGCCCGTCCTCGCTCGAGACGAGCAGCGCGTGTTCGGTTCCGAGCAGCGCGAGCGCCCCGGCCATCGTGTCGAGATACGCCGGATCGGACACGCCGATCAGCTGGCGCATCGCCCCGGCCGGATTCGTGAGCGGCCCGAGAAAGTTGAAGATCGTCCGAACCGCCAGCCCCTGCCTGACCGGGATCACGTAACGGGTGGCCTGGTGGTGCGCTGGGGCGAACATGAAGCCGAACCCGACCTCATCGATGCACCGCGCGACCGCGCTCGGCGTGAGGTCGATCCTGGCCCCGAGCGCTTCCAGCATGTCGGCCGAGCCGGACATGCCGGTAGCCGAGCGGTTGCCATGCTTGGCGACCGTGCATCCCGCGCCGGCGGCGATCAGCGCGGCGGTAGTCGAGACGTTGAAGGTCCGACGGCCGCCGCCGGTCCCGGCTGTGTCGAGCAGATTCTCATGCTCGACGTTCACGTGGGCGGCGAGCTCTCGCATCGTCCGGGCCAGTCCAGCCAGCTCCTGCACCGTCTCCCCCTTGGTCCTCAGGGCGATCAGGAACGCGGCGATCTGGATCTCCGACGCGTTGCCGGCCATGATCTCGGCCAGCACCGCCGCCGAGGCCTCGAGCGAGAGGTCCTGCCCGGCCGCGAGCGCGTCGATCGAGCTGGTCAGCAGATCCGGAGCGCTGCTCATGCGGGTGGGTGGAGGAAGTTCGCCAGCAGCTCGCGGCCCTGCTCGGTCAGCACCGACTCAGGATGGAACTGGACCCCTTCGGCCGGAAGCTCCCGGTGTCGTACCGCCATCACCACGCCGTCGGCGATCGCGCTGCGCTCGAGCACATCGGGAAGGTCTGGATCGGCGATCAGGGAGTGGTAACGCCCGACTACGAGCGGGTCGCGCAGGCCGGTGAACAGCGTCTTGCCGTCGTGGGCGATGCTGGTCGTCTTCCCGTGGACCGGCTCGTGCTTGATCACCTTCCCGCCCCAGGCCTGCACGAGCGCCTGGTGACCCAGGCAGACGCCGAGCGTCGGGATCTTCGCGACCGGAAAGCGCCTGACCGCCTCCAGCGAGATTCCGGCCTCGTTGGGCGTGCACGGACCGGGCGAGACGATCAGCCGGTCGTAGCCGCGGATCAGGAGCTCGTCGACCGTCGCGTGATCGTTGCGGACGACCTCGATCTCGGCGCCGAGCTCCCCCAGGTACTGCACGAGGTTGTAGGTGAAGCTGTCGTAGTTGTCGATCACCAGCACTCTCATGGCTGGTGCCCCGATTCGAAAATTAGTGAGCGGTCTCGCGAGTGGCTGGGCGTGGCTGGGGCCGCACGCACGGCAAGCGGGTACTGAAGTACCTGCGCCGGGCGGGTGGGTCCAGGCAGCCGGATGACTCGGGCGCGGCCCGAACGAGCGAGGCTGGATGCCGAGCGGGCCGCAAGCCCGAGCAGACGCCGCGGGGCTGCCACCGAATTTATGAATCGGGACACTAGGGCCACTCGGTCTGCGCGACTGCCACTTCGACCGCCTGCATGACCGCCTTCGCCTTGGCTTGCGACTCTCGGAACTCGGCGTCCGGCCTGGCGTCGGCGACCGTACCGCCGCCGGCCTGCACATGGGCGATACCGTCCTTGACCACGACCGTGCGGATATGGATGCAGGTATCGAGCTCGCCGGTGTAGCTCGCGTAGCCGATCGCACCCCCGTAGCCGCCGCGCTTGACCGGCTCGAGCTCGTCGATTATCTGCATCGCCCTGACCTTCGGCGCGCCCGACAGGGTGCCGGCTGGCAGCACCGAGCGCAGCGCGTCGAGCGCGTCGACGCCCTCCCTGAGCGTCCCGGCGACGCTCGAGACGATGTGCATCACGTGGCTGTAGCTCTCGACCGCCATGAAGCTCTCGACCTCGACGCTTCCGTACTCGCAGACGCGCCCGAGATCGTTGCGGCCGAGATCGACGAGCATCACGTGCTCCGCCCGCTCCTTCTCGTCGCTGAGCAGCTCCTCGGCCATCCGCCGGTCCTCCTCGGCGCTGGCGCCGCGGGGACGTGTGCCCGCGATCGGGCGCGTTGAGACCCTCCGCCCGGCCACCGTGATCAGCGGCTCGGGACTCGCGCCGGCGATCTCGAAGTCGCCGAAATCCAGGAAGTACATGTAGGGGCTCGGATTGACGGCCCGCAGCCCACGGTAGATCGAGAACGCCTCGACCGGCACCGGGGCCGACCAACGCTGCGAGGGCACGACCTGGAAGGCGTCGCCGGCGTAGATGTACTCGATGATTCGCGAGACGATCGCCTCGAAGCGCTCGCGCGTCATGTTCGACTCGAATTCGGGCGCGACACGCGCGGGATCGGGCGGTCGGCTGAGGCGAGGGACGGGACCGTCCAGACGCCAACGGACATCCGCGATCGTCTCGAGCGCCCGATCGTAGGAGCGCGCGAGATCCCCGTCCGCATACACGTTGGCGATCACCGTGACGGTGTGCTGGAGGTGGTCGAAGACGACCAGGCCGTCGGTCAGCATCAGGGCCAGGTCCGGCACGCCGATCGGGTCGGGATTTGGCTCCCCGAGCGGTTCGACGGCGCGGACCAGGTCGTAGGCGAACACACCGACCGCGCCGCCGGCGAACGGGGGCAGGTCCGGCAGCTCGGCGGGCCGGAACCGGTTCAGCTCGGCTTGCGCGAGCGCGTATGGGTCGCCGCCGTCGCCATAGGACCAGCGCACGACGTGCCGCGGGCGAAAGCCGATGAACGAGTAGCGCCCGACGCGGCCCTGCTCGGCCGATTCGAGCAGGAACGCCGGGCCGTGCTCGCGGAGCTTGAGGAATGCTGAGACCGGCGTCTGACAATCGTCGATGAACGTCTCCCGGAGCGGGATCAGGTTGTGATCGCGCGCGAGTGCCCGGACCGCCTCGAGCGAGGGCGTCGGACTCGCCGGATGCGCTCTCGGACTAGCCCCGGCGACGGCCATCGAGCACGCGCTCCGCGTCCGCGAGCGACAGCTCACGGGCCTTGAGCAGCACCGCGAGGTGGTAGATCACGTCCGCGGCCTCCTCGGCGACGCGCTGATCGGATTCCTCGCGCACCGCCCGGACGACCTCGTCGGCCTCCTCCTGGACCTTGGCGCCGGCACGCTCTGGATCGCCCAGGAGCTCGACCGTGTAGGAGGAATCGGGACGGCGCGCGGCCCTGTCGGCGATCGTCCGCTCGAGCGCGGGCAGCGACTCGCACGGGGCGCCCGGCTCCAGCGTGCCGCGGTGAAAGCAGGTCCGCTCGCCGGTGTGACAAGCCGGCCCGGCCGGCTCGACCAGCGCCAGCAGCGCGTCGCCGTCGCAGTCGTAGCGGATCGCCCGCAACTCCTGCGTGTGGCCTGAAGTCGCCCCTTTGTGCCAGAGCTCCTGGCGCGAGCGGCTGAAGAAGTGCATCTGCCCGGTCTCGCGGGTGCGGCGCAGCGCCTCGGCGTTCATGTAGGCGAGCGTCAGCACCTCGCCCGTGCGCCAGTCCTGCACCACGCACGGAACCAGTCCGCGCTCGTCGTAGTCGATCTCCGAGTCCTCCACGGGGCCGGATTCTAGGTTGAAGCCGCAGGCTGGCCGTCTGCCCAGGGGAATGCGGCGTCGGCCGCCTACTCGATCCCCAGCCGGTCGAGCAGCCGCTCGTCGCCGCGCCAGTGGCGCCGGACGCGAACCGACAGCTCGAGATGGACCTGCATCCCGAGCTCCCGTTCGATGGTGCGCCGGGCCGCGACCCCGATCGACTTGATCATCCGGCCACCTGCGCCGATCAGGATCCCTTTCTGGGATTCGGTCTCGCTCAGAACCACCGCCTCGATCCGAATCAGGCCGGCGCGAGTCTGCTCGATCATCCCGACCTCGACCTCGACGGCGTGCGGAACCTCCTCGCGTGTGCGGGCGAGCACCTGCTCGCGGACGAGCTCGGCCAGCACCGCGGACTCTGGCTGGTCGGTGCGCTGGGCGGCCGAGAAGTAGAACGGGCCTGGGGGCAGCGCGGCCACGAGATGTTCGACCAACCCCGAGATGCCGGCTCCGGTCCTCGCCGAGACGGGGAAGATCTCCTCGGCGAGCTCGAGCTCGGCCGCGGCGCTGAGCGTGGCGACCGTTCGCGCCTGGTCGGCACGGTCGATCTTGTTGACCACCACCGTCACCGGAACGGGTGCCGAGCGCAGCAGACCGGCGATGAAGCGGTCCCCAGGTCCGATGCCCTGCTCCGCGCTGAGCACCATCAGAGCGCCGTCGGCTTCCCCGAGCTCTCGCTCGACGCGCCGCTGCATCCGCTCGGTGAGAGCGTCACGGGGTCGCTGGACGCCCGGCAGATCCACCAGCACCAGCTGCCAGTCCGGCCCGGTGGCAACGCCCCGGATCGCCCGGCGCGTCGTCTGGGGCTTGTCCGAGACGATCGCGATCTTGGCCCCGACGATCGTGTTGGCGAGCGTCGACTTGCCGACGTTCGGACGCCCGGCGAGCGCGATGAACCCCGAGCGGGTCTTAAGCGGCTCGGAGTCCCGGTAGCTCAACTGACCCAGCGCATCAGCTCGGACTGGAGCGCCAGCATCTCACCCTCGTCAGCCTCGTGGTCCATCCCGCTGAGGTGCAGCGCCCCGTGGACGATGGCCTCGCGGAGGTCACCGGTGTGCTCCGGGCAGATGACGATGTCGCCCAGCTCGCGGGGACCGGCGCTCGCCCGATCCTCGTCGACCCCGAAGGAGAGCACATCGGTCGGCTCGTCTGTACGGCGGTACTCGCGGTTGAGCTCCTGGATCCGCTCGGGAGTTACGAACT
The DNA here is from genome assembly GCA_036565205.1 of Solirubrobacteraceae bacterium. Lineage (GTDB taxonomy): Bacteria > Actinomycetota > Thermoleophilia > Solirubrobacterales > Solirubrobacteraceae > Palsa-465. The sequence goes on from DATCNP010000078.1 coordinate 5,634, forward strand.
CGACCGCCACATGGCCCTCGTCGATTCCCGCCGTCGAGAGCGCCAGCGCGCAGAGCTCCTCGACCTCGACCGCGGTGGGGCCCTCGCTGAGAACCCCGTCGATCCCGATCACCTCGACCTCGAGCACGATGGCGCTAGGCGCGCTTTCGCGCGTGCAGCTCGGGTGCCAGCCGCTGCGAGTGCTCGTTGTAGGCGGCGACGATCCGCCGCACGAGCTTGTGACGGACGACGTCCTCCTCCCCGAAACGGACGAAGTCGACGCCTTCGATCTCGTTCAGTATTTCGCTTACGACCACGAGTCCCGAGTCCTGCTCGCGCGGGAGGTCGATCTGGGTGATATCGCCCGTCACCACCATCTTGGAGTTGAACCCCAGCCGGGTGAGGAACATCTTCATCTGCTCGGGGCTCGTGTTTTGCGCCTCGTCGAGGATGATGAAGCTGTCGTTGAGCGTGCGCCCGCGCATGAACGCCAGAGGCGCCACCTCGATCGCGCCACGCTCGAGGTGGGCGGAGACACGCTCGGGGTCGAGCATGTCGTGCAGGGCGTCGAACAGCGGCCGCAGGTAGGGGTCGACCTTGGCCATCAGGTCCCCGGGCAGGAAGCCGAGCCGCTCGCCGGCCTCGACCGCGGGCCGGGTGAGGATGATCCGGTTGATCTCGCGGCGGCTCAGCGCCGCCGCGGCGAGCGCGACGGCGAGGAACGTCTTGCCCGTGCCCGCGGGCCCGATCCCGAACGTGACCGTGTTGCTGCGAATCGAGTCGACGTAGCGCTTCTGGTTGACCGTCTTGGGCGCGACCTTGGTCGCCCGGTGGCGCCAGACCACGTCCTCGAGGATCTCCGAGGGCGACTCGTGCTCGTCGAGGGCACGGCTGACGGCCTCGATCGTGCCCGGGGCGATCTCGTGGCCCTGCGCGATCAGCTCGGAGAGCTCACGAACGACAGCCGCGGCCGCCTCGACGGCGCTTGCCTCACCGTCGAGCGTGAGCACGTTGCCCCGCAGGTAGACCTCGCAGTCCAGATGCTCCTCGAGCGTTCGCAGCACCGAGTCCTCGCTGCCGGCCAACTCCGCGGCGACAGCGTTGTCGAGCTCGATCGTCCTGCGCACTACCCGAGCGCCTTCCGCACGCGCTCGGACGCGCGCCTGCCGTCGGCACGGCCGCCGGCCGTGGTCATCACGGCTTTCATCACCGCGCCCATGTCCTTGGATCCGCTCGCGGCGGTCTGGGCGATCGCGCCGGCAACGATCGCGTCGAGCTCGGCGTCGTCGAGCTCGCTGGGAAGGTAAGTCTCGATCAGCTTCGCCTCGGACTCCTCCTGGTCGGCGAGCTCGGGACGCCCTCCGGCCCGGAACTGGCTCGCC
>DATCNP010000079.1:0-2078 GCA_036565205.1 Solirubrobacteraceae bacterium
CCGAGTCGCTGGAGGAGCTGTTGGAGGCGGCCAAGGAGTCCGAGCCCAAGCAGCAGGCAAGCGAGCCCGCGGAGGCGCCGGCGGGATGAGCGATGAGGGGCCCGGGGGCGACGTCAACTACCACCTCGAGCTGACTCCCCAGCAGCTCAAGGTCACGCACACGGCGCTCAAGTCCCTGCTCGACGACTTCGGGCACGACGAGAAGCTGGTCCGACGGGTCATCCACGAGGTTCTGGGAAAGCTCCCCGACGAGCACTCGATCCGCGCGATCCAGCTCGACGCCGGCGAGCGCGGGTCCGGCGAGCCCGGCTGAGCCGCCGATCCGCCTCGCTACCCTGGGCAACCCATGCCGCTCTCGGTGCAGGTGGGGCTGCTGCTCGCCGTCGCGACCGCCCTCACCTCGATCTTCGGCTTCTTCTACAAGCAGCGCGGTGCGGTGCGGGCGCCGGCGGTCGACTTTCGCCGTCCCGTGCACAGCTCGCTGGTCCTGTTCGGCTCCGGTTGGTACACGCTGGGAATCGCGATCGCGATGGGCTCCTGGGGATTTCACGCCGCGGCCCTGTCGCTGGCTCCGATCTCGCTCGTCCAGTCGGTGATCGCCGGGGGACTGGTGATGCTTACCGTGATCGCCGACCGGGCGTTCGGATTCGAGGTCACGCGCCGCGAATGGATCAGCGTCGCACTGGCGGCCGCCGGGCTCGCCTTCCTGGCGGCGACCCTGAATGGCGCCGGTGACAGTGCTCACTCCGACTTCGAGCCGGGCACGATCGCTGTCTACGTGGCGGTGATCGCGGCGGCCGGATTCGCCGTCAGCGTCTTCGCTCGCGGCAGGCATCATGCCGGCGTTCTCTTCGGAGCTTCTGCTGGCCTGCTCTGGGGGGCATCGGACGTGTCAATCAAGGGCGCGAGCGACAGCCTTGGCGACGGACTGGCCGCGGTGCTGGTCAATCCGCTCGCCCTGACCGTGTTGGTCCTCTCGTTGATCGGCCTCTTGGTCTCGGCCAAGAGTCTTCAGATCGGGGATGCGGTGCCCGTGATCGCGGTCACCAGCGTGACCGCGAACTCGGTGACGATCGCCGCCGGACCGATCATCTTCGGCGACCCGCTGCCCGGCGACTCACTCGGGCTGATCGCCCGTCTGCTCGCCTTCGCGCTGGTGATCGGGGCGGCGGCGCTGACTCCGGCTCCGCTAGGCGCTGTGGAGATCGAAGAGGAGCTCGAGGCCGCGCACGCGGGGAGCGGCTGAGCCGCTAAACGACCGGCACCGTGTCGCCGCGGCGGGTCGGCTTGTTGCGATACAGCTCCTTGTCGGCCCGCCGGATCAGCGATATCTCGCTCTCGGAGCCGTCCCAGGTTGCAAGGCCAATCGACCAGGGTCCGTCGGAGGCCTTCTCCCGCAGGCGGGCGACAAGGCCCCTCGCGGCAAGCTCGTCGCAGTCGTAGAAGACGAGGCCGAACTCATCGCCGCCCAGCCGTGCGATGAAGTCCCCGCCGCGAAGCGATTCCAGCCAGCCAGCGGTGAGCGTCTTCAGCAGCCGGTCGCCGGCCTGGTGGCCGCCACTGTCGTTGACCTCCTTGAGGCTGTCCACGTCGAGCAGTCCGACGGTGAGCGGAACACCGCTGCGCTTGGCGCGCTCGAGCTCGAGGGTGAAGTGGTGGTCCCAGGCACGACGGTTGGGAAGACCGGTAAGCCAATCCTCGTGCGCCATCGCTTCCAACTGGTCGGCCAGCTCCTCCTTCTCGCTCGCCAGCCGCTGGATGTCGCGGCGCACGTCCTCGTTGAAGCGCCAGGCGACGATCGCCGCGAGTCCGGCGGCGGCCACGAAGGCGGCGTGGATAGCCGCCCACTTCCATGGCTCAGCCGCCTGGCCGGGCTGGTCGTAGACGGCGCTCGGATCGATCATCCCGTAGATCCCGTGATGCAGGAGTACGAAGGCGACTGCGACCAGGAAGGGAATCCAGTCCTCGTAGATCGTCAGCGCGACGATGAAGACGAAGAACGAGAAGTGCGCCTCGATCAGCCCATGAGAAGCGTGCACGAACACGGCGCAGGCGGTCATCAGCCCGAGAGCGACCAG
>DATCNP010000080.1:0-34858 GCA_036565205.1 Solirubrobacteraceae bacterium
GGCGGGGGAACACCAGCCGCTCGAGCTCACGCGGGTGGGCGGGATCGAAGTCCTCCGGATCCCAGATGATCAGCTCGTTGCCCTCGGAGTTGCAGGGGAAGTAGCCGAGCAGCGCCCGCGGGTGCAGGTAGGTCTGATCACGCCACATCCGCTCGAGCCGCGGCTGGAAGTCCTCGCGCAGCAGCTGCGCCCACTTCTCGCCCTTGACGCCGCGGCCGCCCCAGTGCAGCTTGAACAGCACATGCGTGTCCAGGTGGGCGTAGACGTCGGCCAGCGGGACCTCGATCTCCCTGGCGCCCCAAAACGGCGGCTCGGGTATCGGGTTGTCGGTCGCGGCCGTACTGCGAGTGGAGGCGTCGGTGGTTGGCGGCGAGTCATCCGCGGGCGCGTCGGGCTGCTCGCGCAGCTGCCGTGCCGCATCGCGTGTCTTGCTCACCAGCGCTTCGCGCGCCTCGCCGTCGACCAGCTGGTCCATCTTGGCCAGGCCCTCGAACGCGTCCTTGCAGTAGAACACGCCCGGCTCGTATATCTCGTCGGATTCGGTCCCGTTCGGATAGAGGATCCGTAGGCCGAACTTGCGGTTGATCGCGGCGCCTCCGATCAGCACCGGGAACTCGAGCCCGCGCTGGTGAAGCTCCTGGATGCAGGCGGGCATCTGCTTGGAGGTCGAGACGAGCAGCGCACTCAGTCCGATCGCGGTGGCGTCGTGCTCGACCGCCGCGTCGAGAATCGTCGAGATCGGGACCTGCTTTCCGAGGTCGACGACCGAGTAGCCGTTGTTGGTGAGGATCGTGTTGACCAGCGACTTGCCGATGTCGTGCACGTCGCCGAACACGGTGGCGACCACGACCGTGCCCTTGGTGTAGCCCTCGACCTTGTCGAGGTACTTCTCGAGCTGGGCGACCGCGCGCTTCATCACCTCGGCCGACTGGAGCACGAACGGCAGGATCAGCTCGCCGGCGCCGAACTTGTCGCCGACCTCCTTCATCGCCGGCAGCAGCACCGTGTTGAGGGTGGGCACCGCCCCGATCTTCTCGTTGCAGCGGTCGATCCAGTCCTCGACGCCGTCGCGCTTGCGGCGCAGGATGTGGAAATGGAGCGCTTCCTCGGGCTCCATCCCCTCGGTCGGGTTGGCCCCGCCGCCGTCGTCCTCTCCGGGTCCCTTGGACTCGAAGTGGTTGATGAACCGCTCCAGCGCGTCCTCGCGGCGATTGAAGACGAGGTCATCGGCGAGCTCTCGCTCCTCGGGGGGGATCTCGCCATACGGCGTGATGTGGTTCGGGTTGACCATCGCGAGATCGAGCCCGGCCTCGACGCAGTGATGGAGAAACACGCTGTTCAGCGCCTTGCGGGCCGGCAGCCCGACGCCGAAGGAGACGTTCGAGACGCCAAGCGATGTCTTCACCCCCGGGATCTCGGCCTTCACGCGCCGGATGCCCTCGATCGTCTCGACCGCGCTCGGCCGCCACTCCTCATCGCCGGTGGTCAGCGTGAAGGTGAGGCAGTCGAAGATCAGCGCCTCGGGGTCGAGCCCGTGCTCATCGCAGCAGAGCTCGGTGATTCGCTTTGCCACCTCGAGCTTGCGCTCGGCCGTCTTGGCCATCCCGACCTCGTCGATTGTCAGCGCGATCAGCCCGGCGCCGTGTGCCTTGGCGATCGGGGCGACGCGATCGAGCTTGTCGCGGCCCGCCTCGAGGTTGACCGAGTTGACGATCGCGCGGCCAGGGATCTGCTCGAGCGCGGTCTCGATCACCTCGGGCTCGGTCGAGTCGATCTGGATCGGGGCCGGCTGACTGAGCGAGATCCGCTTGGCCACCTCGCGCATCTGGTCGGACTCGTCCTGGCGCTCGGTCAGCGCGACGCAGATGTCGAGCACGTGCGCCCCGCCGGCAACCTGGTCCTCGGCGATGTTCAGCAGCCCGTGGTAGTCGTCGGCCAGCAGCAGCTCCTTGGCCTTGCGTGAGCCCTGTGAGTTGACTCGCTCGCCGACCAGCGTCGGCCGCGGGTCCTGGACGAGCGGCGTGGCGGCGATCATCGAGCTCATATGGGTCGGCCTGCGCTCGGGACGCTCACCGGGGGTGCGGCCCTTGACGCGCTCGGCGATCGCGCGGATGTGGTCCGGAGTCGTCCCGCAGCAGCCGCCGACGATCGAGACGCCGTAGCGCTCGACGAATTCGCCCAGCACGTTGGCCAGCGGCTCGGGCTCCTCCGGGAAGATCGTCTCGCCGTTCGGGCCCTGGAGCGGCAGGCCGGCGTTTGGGATGCAGTGAATCGGCAGGGGGCTCCACTCGCCCAGGAAGCGGATCGCGTCACGCATGTCCTCGGGACCGGTCGAGCAGTTGAGGCCGATCATGTCGACATCGAGCGCGTCGAGCGTGGTCAGCACCGCGCTGATGTCGGTTCCGAGCAGCATCGTGCCGGCCTGCGGGAGCAGCGACACGCTGCACTGGATCGGCACCTTGCGGCCGAGCTGGGCGAACGCGCGGCGGGCGCCGAACACGGCGGCCTTGACCTCGAGGATGTCCTGGGCGGTCTCGATGATGATCAGGTCGACGCCGCCCTCGACGAGCGCCTGGGCCTGCTCGGTGAACACGTCCACAAGTTGCCTGAACGAGATCTGACCGAGCGTCGGGTCGTCGCTGGCGGGGAGGAATCCGGTCGGACCGATCGAGCCCGCGACAAAGCGGTCCTCGCCTGCTGCCTTGCGCGCGATCTCGGCCGCCTTCCGGTTGATCTCGACCGTGTGCTCGCCGAGGCCCCACTCGTCGAGCTTCAGGCGGGAGGCCTGGAACGAGTCGGTCTCGAGCACTTCGGCGCCGGCCTCGAGCATCGCGCTATGGACGCCCTCGATCACATCCGGGCGCTTGAGGACCAGCACCTCGTGGCAGCGCCCCGGAAGGCCGTAGTCGTCCTCGAGGCTGAGGTCGAACTGCTCGAGGGTCGCTCCCATGCCGCCGTCGTAGACGATCGTCCGCTCGCGTGTCGCCGCCAGGAAGTCGCGCATCCGGCCGATGGTACTAAACCTTGACACGACTGTGGCAAGGTTTGGGTTGGGGGCGCGTCAGCTCGCGGTCCAGCCCTGGTCCATCGTCACCGGCACGCCGGTGAACGCTCGCCCACCGGGCCCGGCCAGGAACGCCACCGCCCCGGCGACCTCGTCCGGCTCGATCAGCTCCTTGACGGCGTGCGGCGCCAGGATCACCCGTTCCAGGACCTCGTCCTCGGACAGGCCGTGAGCCCGAGCTTGATCGGCGATCTGCTTCTCCACCAGCGGTGTCCGGACGTAACCTGGACAGACGGCGGTGACCGCGATCCTGGCCTCTGCGCCTTCGAGCGCGAGTGCCTTGACGAGCCCGAGCACACCATGCTTAGCCGATACGTATGCGCTCTTGTAGGGCGATGCCACGAGCGCATGCGCCGAAGCGATCGCGATGAAGCGTCCGGCGCCGCTGTCGCGAAGCGCGGGCCAGGCGTGCTTGGCCAGAAGGAACGGGCTCGTGAGCAGCAGTGAAATGATCGTCTCCCAGCGCTCGAGCGGAAACTCTTCGAGCGGGGCGACGTGTTGCACGCCGGCGTTGGCGACGACGATGTCGAGCCTGCCAAACCGCTCCAGTGCCGCCTGCACCGCGGCGCGATTCTCCTCAGCGATAGTGAGATCGGCCTGATGCGGGACACCTGGTCCGTCTGCGTCGGGCGCGAGATCAACCGCCAGCACGCGGATTCCGTCGGCCGCCAGCCTGGCCGCGATCGCGCGACCGATCCCGCTGGCCGCGCCTGTCACCAGCGCCGCCCTGCGCTCCATGACCGATTCTGTGGGCGGACGTTCGACCAACGTCTAGTCAAGGTAGCGCGCGGCGTCGCCGATCCAACTCCCGGGTTGATGTGCGTTCGCACGTCATACGACAAGGAGGTCGATGGCTTTGACAAATCAAGACTTGAAGACTGACCGTCGATACAGAGCATGAGCGCCGATCCGATTCTCGACCAGTCCGCCGGCGGACCTGCTCGCCCGGCCGACGACGGCGATCAGCCGCTCGAGCGAGCCGGCACTCTGTGCGAGCTGTGCCGCTACGCCGAGGCGCAGGCTGTCCTGAGCGAGGTGATCTCGCTTGAGCCGCGCAATGCCGACGCCTGGTCGCTGATGGCCAGGGCTCAGCTCGGACAGGAGCAGCCGCTGGCTGCGCTGCACGCGGCTCGGGCGGCGATTTCCATCGGGCCCACGCACGATTGGCCCGCCCGGCTCGAAAGCGCGGCGCTGGGCGGACTCGGGCGGCACGACGAGGCGGCCGAGGCTGCTGCCACGGCGGTGCGACTGGCCCCCCATGACTGGCGCACGCAGGTGCAGCTCGCCGAAGCGCTGACGCCGATCAAGCAACGCTTGGACGAAGCCGGCGCCGCCGCGCACCGAGCGCTCGAGCTGGCCCCGCATGAGTCACGCCCGCACATCGCCGCCGGACTGGTCGCCGAAGCCAACGGACGCCGGGGAGATGCGGCCAAGGCCTTCGTCCGTGCGCTCGCGATCGACCCGCACGATGGCGCCGCCCACGCCAATCTCGAGCGGGTGCGCCGAGGCAAGGGCAAACGCTTGCGGTTTCTGCCCCGGCTGGTACCCCGGATCGCGCCGCGTAGTCGGGGGTGAGCCAGGCCGCAGACGGATGTACGACGCGCAATCGTCAGCTATGAGCGGCCTTTTCGCTGATCGTCGGGGCATTTGCGGCCCCCGAGGCTTGAGTCCGGCCAGGGTCGGGTAAAACAACATTATGCGGAGTGTTGCCCAGAGCTGGTTCGAGACATTTCCGGCGGTAGCCGACTCGGTACCCCGAGCCAGGCACGCGCTGGCCGGTTTTGCCACTCGCGCGGGGGCTTCCGGCGAACAGATCGATGCCGTGCGCCTGACCAGTTCCGAAGCCCTGACGAACGCCGTGCTGCACGCCTACCGAGGCGAGCCGGGGGCGATCCAGGTCACGGCAGCCGTCGTCGCGCAGGAACTGTGGGTGCTGATCGCCGACGAAGGCTGCGGGATGCAACCCCGGGGTGAACGGCCCGGTCTCGGTCTCGGTCTCGGTCTCGGCTTGATCGCAAAGCTGACCGACGAATTCGAGATCGTCGCACGCTCCGGCGGCGGAACAGAGGTGAGGATGCGCTTCGACCTCGTGGACGAGGCCGATCAGTCGGAAAGTCGGGACCTCGGGTCGAGCTCCTCCGCCTCGAGTCCGGCCTCGCCGCGCTTCTCGATCGCAACGTAACGCTCCCGCCGCTGCACGACCGATTCGATCTCGGGCAGCTCGTGTCCGGGAATCATCACGAACCTGCGCGGGTCGGAGCGGATGTACTCGTACTCCGTCCTGGTGAGCATCACCAGCCCGTTACAGCCCAGACGCGCACATTCGCAGCGAAACCCGATCGGCTCATCGTCCTCCCCCGGCCAGCGTCCCCGTTTGATGCCCTCGTTGACCGAACGGAAGACCGATTCATTTCCGGCGAGCTTGCGTTTCAGCTCGTTCTGCATGCGCAGTGGCTAAGCGACCGGATCGGCCGGCTCGGCGGCCGGCTTCGGCGCTTCGGTGCCGGTGACCTCGTGGCGGAGGTCGGTGACGCCGTTGACGGCGTGCCTGAAATCGCGGAGTCCCTTGCCGAGCGAGCGGCCCACTTCGGGAAGCCGCTTGGGCCCGAGCACCACCAGCGCGACCACGAGGATCAGCAGCAGATGCGTTGGCTGCAGAATGTCACCGAGCATGCAGAGGAGCGTACAGGGTGGGTGAAAGGGCAACCGCGTTTGCGCCCGGCCGCGTCAATCTGATCGGCGAGCACACCGACTACAACAACGGGCTGGCGCTTCCGTTCGCGATCGGCACCGGCGTGACCGTGTCGGCGAGCCGGGCTCCGGGGGGCACGATCGAGGCGATCGCGGTCGATCTCGACGCTCACGACAGCTTTCCGCTCTCGGCGCCACCGCCGGCCGACGGCTGGCGGGCGTTCGCGCGCGGCGCGACGGCCGAGCTCCGGCGGGCCGGGATCGAGGTTCCCGGTGCCCGACTCGAGTTCAGCGGCACGGTCCCGCGAGGATCGGGCCTCAGCTCGTCCGCCGCGCTCGAAGTCGCCCTGTGCCTGGCGCTGCTGGCGCTCAGTGATTCGCCGCCGCTGCACCGGATCGAGCTGGCCACTCTGTGCTCGCGGATCGAGAACGACTGGCTCGGAGCCCAGACCGGGCTGCTCGACCAGCTCGCGTCTCTCTACGGGGAGGCGGACCGAGCACTGAAGATCGATTTTCGATCGCTCGACGTTTGCAGCGTGAAGCTCGAGCTCGACGGCTACTCGCTCGTCACGCTGCACTCCGGCGAGAGCCACTCGATCGCACAGTCTGGGTACAACGAGCGCCGAGCGGAGTGCCGGCGGGCGTGTGAGGCGCTCGACGTCGAGAGCCTGCGCGATGTGACGATGGAGATGACCGAACGGCTGCCCGAGCCGCTGGCCTCGCGTGCGCGCCATGTCGTGAGCGAGAACGAGCGCGTGGTCCAGGCGGTGGCGGCGCTCGAGCGCGGCGACCTGCTCGCGCTCGGTCGCCTTCTCGATGCTTCGCATGCCAGCCTGCGCGACGACTACGCGGTGTCGACGCCGGCCGTCGAGGCGACGGTGCGGAGGCTGCGCGCCGCCGGGGCCGCCGGAGCACGGATCGTCGGCGGCGGATTCGGGGGGAACGTCCTGGCGCTGCTGCCGCTTGACGCGGTTGCGCCGGAGGGCGCGCTCGAGGTGCGTCCCGGGGTCGGCGCGCACCTCGTGCAGTTGGCAGAATGAGCGGACGATGAGCGATAACGGGCTGCGAGCCGCGAAGGAGAAGCTGGAGGCGGCCGGAGCGCCGGCGGAGGCCGTGCTCGCGTTCGAGAACGCCTACCGCCGGCTCGTCGCCGGACACGAGGCGATGCTCCCGAGCGCCGAGCTGGAGCCCGCCGACGACGTGGCGTCGCTCGAGCAGCTCCCCGAAGCCGACGACGCGGACGCGCTCGAGCGCGTGGCTCTGATCAAGCTCAACGGCGGCCTGGCGACGACGATGGGGCTCCAGGAGCCGAAATCGCTCGTCCAGGCCCGTGACGGCCGCTCCTTCCTGGAGATCATCATCGGGCAGACGCTCGCCATGCGCTCGCGCTACGACGTGCGTCTGCCGCTCGTGCTGATGAACAGCGAGGTGACGCGCGAGGCGACGCTCTCGGCACTGGCGAGCCACCCCGCGCTGGCGGTCGACGAGCTCTCGCCCGACTTCCTCCAGAGCATGATCCCCAAGCTCGAGGCCGATTCCCTGGCACCGGTCAGCTGGCCTCGCGCGCCAGCGCTCGAATGGTGCCCGCCCGGGCACGGCGACGTCTACGGCGCGCTGCGACGATCGGGGATGCTCGACGCTCTCCTTGAGCGGGGGTTCGAGTACGCGATGATCTCCAACTCCGACAACCTCGGGGCGAAGCTCGACCCCCGCGTGCCGGCGCACCTCGCGGCCAACCGGATCCCGTTCCTGATGGAGGTGGTGACGGGAACGGAGGCCGATCGCAAGGGCGGACACATCGCCCGCCGGCGCTCTGACGGCCAGCTGATCCTGCGCGAATCGGCGCAGACCCCGCCTGAGGACGAGGCGTCGTTTCGAGACTTTCGCCGCTGGCGCTACTACAACACCAACAATCTGTGGGTCGATCTGCGAGTGCTGGCCGCGACGCTCGAGCGTGCGCACGGGGTCCTCGAGCTGCCGCTGATCGTAAATCGCAAGACCGTCGATCCGCGCGACCCGTCGTCGACGCCGGTGATACAGCTCGAGAGCGCGATGGGCGCGGCGATCGAGAGCTTCGAGGGCGCAAGCCTGTTGCTCGTCCCACGCACTCGGTTTGCCCCGGTGAAGACGACAAATGATCTGCTGGTGCTGCGCTCCGACGTCTACGCCGTCTCGGACGCGCTCGAGGTCGAGCCGATCGAGGCGCGCAGCGAGCGGCTGCCGTTCGTCGAGCTCGACAAGCAGGTCTACGGCCTGATCGATGAGTTCGAAGCGCGCTTTCCAGACGGTCCTCCGTCGCTGCGCGACGCCGAGCGGCTGATCGTCCGTGGCGATGTGACGTTCCAACGGGACGTCGTCGTCCGCGGCGCCGTCGACATCGACGCGTCGGAACCACGGACGATCGAGGCCGGAACCGTGCTAGAGGGCGCTTGACTCGTCCCGCCGGGACGAGTCTTATGAGTTTCGTAGCTGTGTCAAGCTCGAGTCTTATGGCCGCTGGCGATCGTATTCGTCATGACAACGATCACTCACAGCTCGGCAGCGTTCGAAATGCATCCGGGCGACGAGGACTCTGACAGCCGGGCGTTGCCCCTGAGGTGTTCGATCAGGGCCACCGAGGATGGCTGGTCACTGCTGGCGCCCAATGGTCGGGTCGTGTTTCGCGGGCTGGGTACGGCTTCGCGCCGACAATGCCTCGAATTCGCCCGCGCACGGGGCGTACTGGCGGTCACCAGCTAGCCGCTCGCTGGAAGCCGGCCCCTACGCAGCGTCGTCGGGGATGCGGCTGCGTGCGTCGACGAGGCCGGGATCAGCTGCCCTGATCGCTCGCTGGCGAAGCTGCAGGAGTCTCATCTGTCGTTCAACGAGCGTGACCACGGCGTCGTCGAGGCTGCTTTCGGTACCACGCTCCACAGGACGAAGGCGTGGATTGCGTTGGAGTCTGGATTCGATGTGAGGCATGAGTTCCGATCGTCTGAACGCGAGGCTGGGCGTTGGCCTCGCCAGGAAGTTGGACAGAAGTACGAATTCGGTAGTTCTGTTCAACTTCTGGGAGCCCTTCCTCGAGCCAGTCCCTACCAAGTCCGCGGATCGAGCTTGTGCCTCCGGCGCTACGGTTATCTTGCTGGACGTGGACGAGCAGGGCACCGCTGGGCCGGAGATCACGATCGTGCTGGCCGACGATCATCAGGTCGTCCGCGCGGGACTGAAGCTTCTGCTCGACGCCGAGGAGGGATTCAAGGTCGTGGCGGAGGCAGCTGACGTCGCCACGACGGAGCGCCGGGTCACCGCTTATCACCCTCGTGTGCTGATTCTCGATCTCAACATGCCGGGCGAGTCAAGCCTTACGGCGATCCCGAGACTCCGGCAGGCGGCCCCCGAGACCGCGATCGTCGTGCTGACCATGCACGACGATCCCGGCTTCGCGCGCGATGCGCTGAGGGCCGGCGCCACCGGCTACGTGCTCAAGGAGGCCGCCGAGGGCGAGCTGGTCCGGGCCGTCCGACTCGCGGCCGAAGGCCGGACGTATCTGAATCCGGAGCTCGGAGCGCGGATGGCGGCGGAAGCGCCGGTGCAGGCCGGGCCGCCGGATGGCCTGAGCGCCCGCGAGGTCGAGGTGTTGCGGCTGATCGCGCTCGGGCACACCAACGGGGAGATCGCCTCGGCTCTGTATCTGAGCGTCCGCACAGTGGAGTCCCACCGTGCCCACATCCAGCAGAAGACGCAGCACACGAGCCGCGCGGAGCTGGTCTCATATGCGCGCGAGCACGGGTTGCTATAGGGGCTGCGTCGTCTTGCCGGGCTCAGCGGGCGGTGGCCTGGGGCGGGCCTCCGGTCGCCGGCTGGCTGGCCGTCGAGGACCTCTCCGGTGTCACAGTGGGTCGCTGCGCTACGCGGCGGTCGACGTGAGCTGGGGTGCGCCGCGGGTTGACGCGCGGATGAACGCGTCGAGGACCGAGGCGTCGAACTGCGTCCCTGCGCAGCTGAGCAGCTCTGCAATGGCGTCATCGTGATCCCGGGCGGGTGCGTGCGGGCGCTCGTCGGTGATCGCCACATATGCTTCGGCTACGGCCAGGATCCGAGCCTCCAGGGGGATTTCGTCACCGCGAAGGCCATGTGGGTAGCCACCGCCATCGACCCGCTCGCGGCGCGTCAGAACCCAGTCCCGGATCTCGTCAAAGCTGGCATCGCTGAGCAGGGCAGCGCCGAGCTCGGGCTGACGACGGACTTGGTCCCACTCCTTGCGCGTGAGCGGACCGCGCTTGTTGAGAATTTCGGACGGGATGTGATCCCGCCCCACATCGCAGATCATCGCCGCCAATCTGACGCGGGCGACCTGCCCTTCGTCAAGCCGCAGCTCGCGAGCCGTCCGCTCGGCCAGTTGCCCCACGAAGCCGCGCCCTCGGGGGCGGTAGCCGATCGTTCCGACTTCGCTGCGCTCGGCTCCGCATTCGTCGCACACCAGCACCAAGCGCAGTTGACCTGCTCCGCGCGCGTAGCGGGATGCGCCGCTGAGCAGTCCCGTGTGATCACAGGGCATGTCGCCCCCATCGCTCGGCGAGGCTGGCCGCTCGCGAAAACGACGCGCTTCTGGACGAACGGGCCGTTCACGAAGGTGCGGGCGGGTTCCCAGATGCGGTCCGTACTGTTTGCAGCGACACCGATTGGAGCTGAGACCGACCCGCGCTGTGATGTTTGGCCTGACCTCGTTGACGCAGCCGATCGTCCAGGCGCCGATGGCCGGCGGGCCGTCCACGCCAGAGCTGGCGCTTGCCGTGTGCGGCGCCGGCGGTCTCGGGTTCCTGGCGGCCGGTTACAAGTCCGCGGACGTGGTGCGTGAGGAGATCTCGACCGTGCGCGCTTCGACCCCCTCGCCCTTCGGGGTCAACCTGTTCGTGCCGAGCCCTGCGCCCACTGATCCGGCGACGTTGAGCGCATATCTAGACGAGCTGAGACCCGACGCAGAGCGCTTTGGCGTCGAGCTGGGCGAGCCGCGCCACGAGGACGACGACTGGCAGCGCAAGCTCGAGCTGGTTCTCGACGAACGCGTCGCGGTCGTCTCGTTCACGTTCGGCTGTCCTCCCGCGGACGTGGTCAACCGTCTCCACAGCGCGGGGAGCGCGGTGTGGGTCACGGTCACCCGCGCGGATGAGGCCGCTCAGGCCGAGGCCGGCGGCGCGGACGCGTTGGTCGTACAGGGCACCGAAGCTGGGGGGCATCGAGGCGGCTTTGTCGACGACGAGCTTGCCGGCGGGCTGGGATTGATGGCACTCCTTCGCATCGTCCGCCGGACGGTCTCGCTTCCACTCGTGGCAACCGGCGGGATCGCCGACGGCGAAACTGTCGCGGCCGCGCTGTGTGCCGGCGCGAGCGCCGCGCAGGTCGGCACGGCGCTGATGCTGGCACCCGAGTCGGGCACCCACGACGCCCATCGCAAGCTGCTGAGCCAGCAGCGGCCGACGGGGCTTACCCGCGCCTTCACCGGTCGCCTGGCCCGGGGGATCGTGAACCGATTCATGGTCGAGCACGGCGCGCACGCCCCGGTGGGCTATCCGGAGATCCACCACGTAACCAGTCCGCTGCGCGCCGCGGCACGGAGCCGCGGCGACGCCGAGGCGTTCAACCTGTGGGCTGGGCAGGCCCACGAGCTGGCGGAGCCTCTGCCCGCAGCCGAGATCGTCAGGCAACTGGGGGTCCGCGCCCGCCGCGTCCTCCTTGAACTCGGCCGGGCGCAGGCGATTCGCGAGCCCTAACAGCGAGCTGCTGGGGCAAACGCCCTCAGTGGCCGCGGACGCCGGTGAGATGGATGCGAATCGGAACGCTGTATCGCTCGGCGAACGCCTCAGGGGTCATCTTCATCCGGGCGATACGCTCGCCGTACTTCCCGAGATACTCACCGTCGTCGGCAGACGGCGCGCCGGAATCGATCGACGCCCGCCCGGACAGGACGACGATGTCTCCTCCTCGGCCGTCGCCGGCGAAGTTCAACGCCACGCGCGGGTTGGCCTCGATGTTCCGCACGCGGGCGCCCGGCATGCTGTGCATCAGCACGGACTCAGCACCGTCCCATAGGAACCACACCGGGCTGGGGAGCGGCGACCCGGCCGGCGTCACCGATGTCATCCAGACCACGACCTCCTCGCGGAGATGCCGAGCGACGCGGGCCCCGAACTCCGTGCCCTGATCGATCACGGTCAAATCGGCTCGGCGCCGACGATCGTCGGACGACCATCGATCGCACGCCAATTCGAGCGCACCGTGACGTTTCCGCTGTCGCCGGAGTACTTGATCTCGGCGACACTTTCGCTCTCACCGATCTCGACGCTGAGCACCTCGGCGGCTTTCACGGGCATCGGGAGCGCCTGCCCGATCTGCGGAACTTGCGGGCGAAGTTCCTCGGAGAAATCTGCTGTCACGGCGTCCATGTCGCCTCGCACGACGGCGTCGGCGTGCTCCTGGATCTGACTGCGGGTCTTATGCTCGTCCATCGCCAGGCTCCATTCGTAGAGGTCGGGCGCGATCCTAGTCCTCGGGACAGTGCGGCGGGCTACCATTGTTTCGCGGGACTACGCCACGGATTGGACGACAGGATTACGGTCGAGATAGAAGGAGTCGCGATTGGCTCCGGCGAGCACGTCGTCCGGTTCTACGAGCACGAGTCGGAGCTCGCGCAGTCGGCCGGCCGTTACCTGGTCAATGCCGCCCAGGACGGGGCCGTGGCCGTCGTGGTCGCCACCGAGGCTCATCGCCAGGCGTTGACTCTTGTTGGACGACGCTCAGCTGGTGGTGACCGAGCTGGCGACCAACGCGATCGTTCACGCTCGTTCGCCGTTCACAGTGGTAGCCGAGGCCCGGGATTCCCGAGTGCGCCTCTCCGTCCAAGACGTCAGCTCCATCACGCCGACGTTGCGTGACCCAGCGCCGATGGGACCTTCTGGACGCGGACTGCATCTGGTGGCTGCGGTTGCGGTCGACTGGGGCGTCGAGCTGACCCCCGATGGAAAGACGGTTTGGGCCGAGCTGGGGTCGTGAGCTTGGGGCGCGGTCCGGCAGGCGCGGAGGCTTGAGGACAGCCCCGGAGAATCGGCTCGCTGCGCCCTGAGCACAGCACTACAGTCACAGGGATGCCGGAATTCTCGGAACTTCGCGTCTCCGATCAGGAGCGCGAGCGAGTCGCGAAGGAGATCCGCGAGCACTTCGCCGCCGGCCGGCTGACCGACGACGAACTCGACCAGCGCGTGGCCGCCGTCTACGCGGCACGAACGCAGAGCGAGCTGGCGGATCTCCGCTCGGATCTGCCGCGACTTCCGGCCACGCGGGCCGAGCAGCGAGCCGAGCTGGCCGAGCGCCGGGCTCATCTCCAGCGCCGGCTCCTTCAGCAGAGTGGCGGGGCGCTGGGTCTGTTCGTACTCTGCACCGTGATCTGGCTGGCCTCGGGCGCCCAGGGCCAGTTCTGGCCCGTGTGGGTCGCGGTCGTGGCAGCGATGCCCCTTCTGCGCAATGGCTGGCGCATGTACGGACCGGCGCCCGAGCTGGACCGCGTCGAGCAGGAGCTGGCTCGTCGGGAGCGCGGCGAGGGTCGGCGCGACGCCCGCCGCGAGCGCCACCGTCGCCGGCGATAGCGCCCGAGCGCGACCACGGCGGGGCGGGATTGCACCGGCGGCGCTCGGGCTCAGGCATACGGCCCGAGCCCGAGCGGCGGCGGAAGCTCAGCCGACGACCAGCAGCGTGTTGCAGTCGGGGTCGCGGAACCAGAACATCGGCGGCACGGGGTCGCCCATGCGGCTGACCTCGGGGTCAACGTCGACACCGCGTTCCTTGAGGTCCGCATGGTCGGCGTCGATGTCTTCGGATGCCAGCGCGATGCCGGTCTCGACGTTGCCGGTCGGCTTGCCGGGGGGCGGGGGGACGATGGCGATCGTGGTCACGGCGTCCGCCGGCGCCACCTCGACCCAGCGGTATCCATTGCCGAAGGGCACATCTGTGCGCTTTTCGAAGCCAAGCGTCTCGACGTAGAACGCGATCGCCCGGTCCTGGTCGGAGACCGGGACGACCACCGTGCTGAGCTTGTTGATGCGGGTCGTGGTCTGCGTCACGACATCCTCCTGGGGATTGGGAACACCAGCTATGACTGCCGCAATCGGTGAAACTCATCGCCGCTCGGAGCGCCGAGAGTGCTCAGATGACGCGGAACCGGACCGTGACCGCCGCGCTTCCGGGGATACCGTGCGAGCCTCCCGCGAACGCTCGGAGCAGGTAGCGGCCAGCGCGCATCGCGTGACCCTTGACTCGACCTGTGAGATGAAAGCTGTTGGTGCCCGCACGGGCGGCGCGGGTGAAGTGCACGAGGACGGTCGCACGCCTGCAGTCGCGCTCGCGTACGCGACGACAGCCCCGCCGATGCGTCAGCGCCAGGACGAAAAAAGTGACGCGTCCGGCTCCCTCGGCGCGGTAGCTGACGCGCGCCGGCCCGCGCCTGCCAGCGACTGGTCCCCGCCTCGCCGGGCGAAAGGACGCAGGGACGATCCGCAGCCGACGGAGGCTCGGCTTGGCGAGCCGCGCCGCGCTCAGCGCTCGGGCTCGCTCCACGGGCGGCGGCTTCCAGATGGCTGAGAGTGCCGCGGCCTGGGGCGTGTACAACCGCAGGGTGAGGTGGAAGACACCCGCCGGAGCCGGTAGCCAGTTGGCGCGCTGAGCCGCGGCTGCGGGCGCATCGTGCTGCACGTAAACGGTGAGGGATCCGTCGCGCGCGAACTGCAGCCCACTGGTCCGGTCGCCGATCTCATAGCGGTCGATCTGGTTGGGGTATAGGAAGAAGGAAGCGTTGTTCAGAGTCAGTGACCAGAAGGCGTTGACCGGCGGCAAGTGTCCCTTCGAGACGCGGATCGTGTAGCGCTGCGAGCCGTTCAGCTGTGCGCCGGTGAGGTCTGTGTCGGCCAGCGGGTAGATGGTCTGCTGCGGCGTGTTGGCGGCTAGGAGGGATTGGGTGACGATCGCGCGTCCGATGTAGTCCTCGCCGTAGCGGCCGACCCAACTGCCGAGAATTTCCCAGCCGTTGTTGGCAGCCCGGCTGTTGGCGTTCAGCGTTGCGGCTGCGTCGGTGACGATCTGCGCCGCCGCTGCCGTGCCGGCGGTGATGGCCGCGTTGGCGACCGGATCACTCGCAACCGTCGGCGCCGGGGGCGCTTCATCGGTGGAGTCGGCCAGCAGGCTCTGGGCCGGGGTCGGGTGCGGCACTGCTACACCCGTCGGCGCCATCGCGCTCAGCGCGCAGTCATCCGTGGCCGGCGGCGGATCGATCTCGAGATCGTTGTTGAGTGTGGCGATGAACTGGGCTCCCGTCGGGATGCTCTTCGGCAGCGTCGGTGGATACTGATCGAGGACCACCGGCGGCTGTCGCTCGCCGGCCGACCACGCGGCCAGAGGCGTTGCCTCGTACTGCTGCTGTAGGCGCTTGACCGCCGGCACGTCAGCGCTGTGGTCCACGAGCGTGCGTCCGAGCAGCCAGACGGTGCTGCTGGGCGCGTCGATCCGGGTCACACCGGCCGGCAGTGAGCCGCTCCAGCCGGGAGGCACGAGGGCGTAGGCGCCGGCATGGGTGCCCGTCGAGCCGCTGCCGACGTAGGCGAAATCGTTTGTGAAGGCATCCAGGAACTGGAAGGTGTAGAAGCGGCCACCCGTATCCGGAACGTTGATGACGATCGGACCGTCGAGCAGGTCGAGCCACGCGACCGTGTACGCGGTGTCGGCGTTCGGCGAGACCACCGTCTGGACCTGTGGCGTCGCCAGCGCGGCGACGCTGACGATCTGGTTGTGGACGAAGTGCTTGACCGTCGCACGCTCGGTCACCTGGGGCAGACCGTAGGCATAAGCCGCAGCGGCGGCAGCGAATACCTGCCGGGCGCGGGATCTCGTGGCTGCGTCGGCGCCGCTTAACCCGGAGGCATAGCTGTCCGCCGCCTGCGCGACGGCGGCGGGGAGTACGCCGCTCAACCCCGGGGGAGGGCTGCCGAAGGCGCAGGCAGCGATCGGCGGGAGGGTCGGGGCGGCCCGCGCCCGCGTTGACAGAGCTGCGAGTACCGCGAATACCGCGGCGGCCAGGACGTACCCGACCATCCGGGCGGTCGGCTTGCTCGCTCTGCGATTGCTCCGCATCGTCCCGGATTGTTCCCAATTTCCCGAAAACCGAGCGCCGGTCACGCGCGCCGTCGGGAGCCTCGGGCGCAGGGCCGGCAAGCTGCGCGTGGGGTCCAGGTTCAGCGATACCGTGCGGGCATGAGTGCTGAATCCTTCTTTCCCGCGGACCGGGTCGAGCATCTTGCCGATCCGGCATCCGACGGGCCGGTCGACACCGGGGAGATCGGCCGGGTGATCAAGGTCGCGGCGGACCGGGTGTTCGTGCTCTGGCCCGGACGCCGGATCCACGGCGTCCCGGCCGCCAACCTCCGGCTGCTCCCGCCCGAGGTCACCCGGACGGTGGCTGAGGCAGCCAACGCCCGCATGTGGAGGCTCATCGGCGAGGAGCCGCGAGCGCAGGAAAACGGACGGCCGCGCGACCCGTACTTCAATCAGGGATGCCACCCTGACGTCGTCGATCGGGTATGGAACGAGTTGGGCGGGGAGCTGCGGTGTGACTGCCGGGCTCAGGCGCACGGCAGGCCGGTGCTCGCCCACCCCGAGACCGATCGCATCATCGCGCTCGCGCACGGGACCGCCTATGCGCTGTGGCTGACCCCCAACGACTTTGCCGCTGCGCTCGAAGCCGGGGCGACGACGAAGAGGACCTGGTCCGGCGGGTCGGTCACCGACCTCGCGGAAGATGGCGGACCCGGATGGCTCTGGGGACGCTGGTATGCCGCCGAGCCGATGTGGGTCAGGCGGGCTTTCGCCGCGTCGGGTTTGGAGGAACCGACGTCTTGATCGCCGGGCCCGGCCCTGCCTTGGTACGGTGCGGCCATGTCCGAGGGATGGCCGCAGCTGTCCTATGACCAGTGGGGCGAAACCTGCGAGACGCTGCACGCGCACACCCAGGTTCTCGGCAAGCTCGCGGCCAGGCTTGCTCCGCCCGAGCCGCAGCTCCAGCACGCCGCCTTGCGCCTGACCGCGCGCGGGTGGGAAACGGCGCCATTGCCGGCACCCGACGGATCCGGGGCGCTTGTCGTCGCGCTCGATCTGCACGCTCACGAGGCGGTCGTCGAGCACACACTCGGGCGGTCACGCCGAGTCCCGCTGGCGCCCGACCGTCCAGTCGGCGAGGTGACTCGCGCGGTGCTCGGGGCGGTCCGCGACCTCGGCGGTCGAGCGGAGATCGATCCGACGCCGCAGGAGGTGGGGTGGAGCGTGCCGCTCGACGAGGATCACGAGCACGCCCGCTATGACACCGCCCAGGTCAGCTCGTACTTCACGGCCGCGACTCGCGCCGCACTCGTACTCGGCGCCTTCCGAGCCCCATATCGGGGACGTTCGACCCCGGTCAACGCCTGGTGGGGCTCGTTCGACCTCGCGGTGAGCCTGTTCTCAGGCCGTCCGGCGGATCCACCTTCGGAGGACTTCATCATGCGTAACGCGATGGATGCCCAGGAGGTCGCGGTCGGGTGGTGGCCCGGCGATCCGCGCTACGACGACGCAGCCTTCTATGCCTATGCCCACCCGGCGCCGCCCGGGCTTGCCGATGCCGAGATCTCATACGGGCACTGGAATGCGACGCTCGGCGAGTACATCCTCGACTGGGAGGATGTCCGCTCCAGCGCGGACCCGCACGCCGTTGCGCTCGAGTTCGCCCGCTCGGCGTTTCGCCACGCCTGCGTGGTGTGCGATTGGGATCCGGCGCTCGCGGCCAGCACCGAGGGAACGCCACCGCCCGTGGACTGAGCCGCGCCGGCGGCGGGCCGAAGTCACGCCTGGCCCGGGGCCTCCTGTTAGCTTGATGACGATGAAACGGCGACCCCGTCTGGCGCAGAGTCGCTTTGCGCTTCTATGCGTGGCGCTTGCTCTGGCGGGGTGCGGAGCGGCCGGAAGCTCGGGCAGCCACCCCGCGAGCGGCGCAGGAACCGGCGCGCTCCCCCAAGCGCGCCCCCAGGCGGTCGAGCCGATCGCGGGCCAGCAGGCAGCGGTGGTCTCTCCGGCCACTCCCATCGGTGACGTGCACGCTCACGCACCGCCGCTCTCGGAGGTCAAGAACGAGCTGCGGCTGGAGCTGATCGCGGCGCCGGTGACGAACGCGATGTACATCGACCCGCTCCAGTACGTCACGGTCTGGGGGCGCACCGACCAGGGAGTGGACGCGAGCATGCCGGTTGGAGCACCGATCCTCGCGCCGTCCACGGTCAAGGTTCTCGCGATCATCCCCGGCTGGTATGCCGGTCAGCCCCTGGTGTACTTCGAGCTCCTCAACGGCCCCGACGCGGGCAAGGTGCAGTTCGTAGCCGAGCAGATCACCAGCATCGCGCCGCCGGGCACCATCCTCCAGCAGGGACAGCCGATCGCACGCTTCGCCCCGTCTGGCACCGCGATCGAGTACGGCTGGTCGACGCTGAACGGGGTGACGCTCGCAAAAGCGACGACGGGTTACGAGGAGGGTCAGGTCACGCCGGCTGGCCAGTCAATTCGCGCTTGGCTGAACAGCCTTGGCGCGAACGCGGGTAACGGCTGATCGGGAGCACTGGGGTCCTCCTCAGATCGCCGGGGACGTGGCGCCGGCGTCGTGGCGTAGTCGGAGCGTGGGACGCTACGGCCTCGCGGCAACTACTCCTCTAGCGTGGCGGCCGCCCGCTCCCCAGCGAGCCTGGGATCTCGTCGCGCTTGGCGTGGAGGGAGGCTGACTTCGGGACCCTCAGGAGCCGGTTGCCATTCAAGCTGGCGATCGTCGCCGAGCGCTTTCCGCGCTTGGTCGTCCAGATCACGGAAGCCGGGCGGAACTGGAGCAGGGCCTGCCAGGTGGCCTGGCCGAGGATGCCGTCGGCGAACAGGCCATGGGCGGTCTGAAAGCTCTCGATCGCACTGACCGTGGCCGCACCGTAGCCGCCGTCGATCGTGATCGGGAAACCGGCCGAGACGAGGTGCTCCTGCGCCCACACGACCATGTCGCCGGCAGCGCCCTTGGCCAGCGTCGCCACCGTCGGGCTGGCCGCGAAGCGCGCCGGATTGCCGGTCGGGCGCGAGAGCGCGATCCATTTTGAGTGCGGGCTCTCCTGCCAGTCCCACCAGCTCACCCCGGGGGCACCGTAGGCCCGCGAGAGCTGTCGAAAGCGGACGACCTGCCGATCTGGAGGAGAGTTGTAGACCTGTCCGAGTGGGGAGATCGCGCGACCGTAGATGCGATTGAAGGCGTAGGTGTGGGCGTACACGTTGTCGACCGAGGTGCCGATGTCCTTCCAGTACATCTGCGGCACGTTGTACTGCGCCCCGCCGGGCCCGAGAAACACCGAATACGGGAACGCGGGATGGAAGTCGATGTACGGAAACCCGGCCAGGGCGACCGGGAAGCTGGGCCCGATCAGCCGGCGCAGCTCGGTGATGTATGTCTGGGCCTGGACGTATCGCCCCTCGTACTCGCTCTCGGCGTCGATCAGCAGGCAGTCGGCGCCGTTGCTCACCGCAGCGGCTCCGACGCGCGCCTCGGCGAGTGGGTTCACGCCGTAGACGAACTGCCAGGCGCACACGTGCAGCCCCTGGGCATGGAGGGCAGCGACAGTCTGGGAGTTGAACTGCGACCAGACGCCGGATCCATCGCCGGCCTTGATCATCAGTGTCTTGGTCTGGTACTGGCGCGCGGTCGCGGCGATCGAGGAGATGTTGCCCCCGTTGGAGCTCGGGAGCTCCCAGATCCACATTCCACGACCGGTGAACGGGTTGCGCCGGAGGACGTCTTTGGCCGTCGCGTGCGGCCGCGTCGAATGCTTGCCCCTGCTCCCGCCGACGCCGGCGCCGCCGCTCGAGCCGGCCGCCGGCGCAGCCGAGATGGCGGCGATCAGAGCGATCGTCAGGATCAGGAAGTTGCGCGGCCGGCGGTGCCCCGATAACCGGCGACCACGCGCCACGCGGTCCTCCGTCATACGGCGAGTCACCGTAGCGAAGAACCCCCGGCCCACCCGCAAGTTGCGGTGCGTGACCGGCGGAGTCACCTGCCGTGTGCGGCCATCTGGACCGCTCGAGGAAGCTTCGCTGTTGAACTACATCTAGATCTGTCGCAGCGCGTCGCGGCCGATCTCGGCCACCGACGTCAGCCCGCTCAACCCCATCGTCAGATCGAACTCGGCAATGATGTTGGCGACCACGTCGCGAGCGCCCTCCCACCCGGCGAGGGCGAGCCCGTACAGGTACGGCCGGGCGATCAGCACGGCGTCGGCGCCGAGCGCAATCGCCTTGAAGACATCGGACCCGCCGCGGACGCCGCTGTCGAGCAGCAACCTCGCCTTGCCGTCGACGACGGGGGCGATGTCCGCGAGCGCGTCGAGGGACCCGATGGCCCCGTCGACCTGGCGACCGCCGTGGTTGGAGACGACGATCCCGTCGACCCCGGCCTCGACCGCGCGCCGCGCGTCGTCGGGATGCTGGATGCCCTTGAGCAGGATCGGCAGGTCGGTGCGGTCGCGCAGCGTCTCGATGTCGCGCCAGGTCAGCGACGGCCGGGAGTAGATGTCGAGGAACGTCGCGACGGCCGCCCGGGGCTCGGGGGATCGTAGGTTCTCCAGGAAGCTGCCGGGGAAGGACCGCGAGATCGAGATCAGCGTCTTGATCGCGCCCAGCGACACCTTGACGTCGCCGCCCGTGCCGCCGTCGGCAGCGGCCAACCGCTCCCGGACGATCTGGAGAAAGCGCCCGTCGGCCGTGTACTGGGCGATGCCCCGCCCGCGGGCGAACGGCAGGTAGCCCAGGTTGAGGTCCATCGTGCGCCACCCGAGCATCGTCGTGTCCAGGGTGACGACGACGGCCTCGGCCCCCGCCGCCCGGGCGCGGGCCAGGAAGCTGTCGACCAGCCCCTCGTCGGTGCTCCAGTAGAGCTGAAACCAGCGCGGCGCCTCGCCCATGACCGCGGCGCATTCCTCCATCGGGGCGCAGGCCTGGCTGGTGAATATGTACGGCACGCCGAGTTCGGCGGCCGCCCGGGCGATCGCCACGTCGGCCTCGGGGTGAAGAAGCTCGGCGGCGCCGACCGGGCCGAACAGAACCGGCGCGGGGATCCGGCGGCCGAACAGCTCCACGCCGATGTCACGGCGCGAGACGTCGCGCAACATCCGTGGGACGATCTTCCAGCGCTCGAACGCCTCCCGGTTGGCGCGCATCGTCGCCCCCTCACCGGCGCCCCCGGCGGCATAGGCCCACCCGATCGCGCGCGCCTTGCGCTTGGCCCGGCGCTCCAGCGTCGCGAAGTCGGTCGGCACCCGTGGGCGGCGGCCGTGGATGCCGTCCCGGTAGATCCGGTCCTGGCGGGCCCGGCCCGCGGCGCGCCTGACTCCCGAAGCGACCGATCGGCGGCCGTTGACGCTCGTCTCAGCCATCGCCACCCAGTCTCTCACGATGCGCGTCACCGGGAGTGACACAGAGCGGAGACCCCGCTGACAACGCGGGGCTTTCGCACGTGCAAACCTCCGGCGAAACGCTACTTGATGAACAGGATCTCCGAGTACTTCGGCAGCGGCCAGAGATCGTCTGCGACGATCCGCTCGAGCTGATCGGCGCACTCGCGCATTTCGTCCATTGCCGGGATGACCTTGTCGCGCATGTACTCCGCGTGCGCGAGCACGTCGTGGTGTGGCTGGCTCTCCTCGAGGTTGACCGTCTCGAGAGTGCCGATCGACGTGACGAAACGGGACACGAGAGCTTCGGTCTCGCTCGCGAGCTCAGGCAGCTGGGCACTCAGCAGCATCGCGATGTGCCTGGCCGCGGCCGGCAGCAGCATCGTCCGGGCGATCGAAGCCGCGGTCTCGGATTCGATGTTGATCTTCGTCACGTACTGCTCGAGGAACACCTCGTAGCGTGACTCCAGCTCGCGCTCGGACAGGACGCCGTAGTTCGAGAACAGCGTCTTGGTCTCGTCGGAGACGAGGTATGGCAACGCGTCGGGGGTGGCGCGGAGGTTGAGCAGTCCGCGCTGCTCGGCCTCGGTGTGCCACTCCTCGGAGTAATTGTCCCCGCCGAACACGATCCGCTTGTTGTCCGCGTAGCTGCGCTTGAGGATCGGTCGCAGCGCCTCCTCGAGCTCGGCTCCGTCGCGGTTGGCGTCCTCGAGCTCTTCGGCGAGGGCGTCGATCGCGTCGGCGACGATCGTGTTCAGCACCGTGTTGGGGAGCGACAGCGACATGCTCGAGCCGAGTGCCCGGAACTCGAACTTGTTCCCTGTGAACGCGAACGGGCTCGTGCGGTTGCGGTCACCGCCGTGCATCGGCAGCGGCGGCAGCACCGGCGTGCCGAGACCGAGGAACGACTCCGGGGTCGATTCGCCAACCTCACCCCGCTCGATCGCGCCGAACACCTTCTCGAGCTCCGCGCCGAGGAAGATCGAGATGATCGCCGGCGGCGCCTCGTTGGCCCCGAGCCGATGATCCTGACCCGGCGAGGCGATCGACGCGCGCAGCAGTCCCTGGTGCCTGTTGACGGCCTGCATCACCGCCGCGCAGAAGAACAGGAACTGGAGGTTCTCGTGCGGCGTGTCCCCGGGCTCGAGCAGGTTCTCGCCGGCGTCGGTGCCCATCGACCAGTTGTTGTGCTTGCCGGAGCCGTTGACGCCGGCGAATGGCTTCTCGTGCAGCAGGCACACGAGCCCGTAGCGGCGCGCGACGTTCTGCATCACCTGCATCGTCAGCTGCTGGTGGTCTGAGCCGACGTTCGAGTTCTCGAAGATCGGCGCGATCTCGTACTGGTTCGGCGCGACCTCGTTGTGCCTGGTCTTCACCGGGACACCGAGCTTGGCCAGCTCGCGCTCGACGTCGAGCATGTAGGCCAGGATCCGCTCGGGGATCGAGCCGAAGTAATGGTCGTCGAGCTCGTGTCCCTTGGGTGGCTTGGCGCCGAACAGCGTGCGGTCGGTGGTGACGAGGTCCGGACGCTCGAAGTAGTACTGCTCGTCGATCAGGAAGTACTCCTGCTCGGGACCGACGGTCGTGAACACCCTCGAGGCGTCCGCGTTGCCGAACAGCTTCAGTGCCCGCATGGCCGACTTCGAGAGCGCGTCCATCGAGCGCAGCAGGGGAATTTTGTGGTCGAGCGCCTCACCGGTCCAGGACGCGAACGCGGTCGGGATGCACAGCAGCGCGCCGTTGGGGTTCTCGAGGATGAAGGCTGGACTGGTCGGGTCCCACGCCGTGTAGCCCCGAGCCTCGAATGTGGCGCGAATGCCGCCGGTCGGGAACGACGATGCGTCCGGTTCACCTTGGATCAGCTCCTTGCCGGTGAACTCGGCCAGCGCCGTGCCCTCCCCGGTCGGGGCGTAGAAGCTGTCGTGCTTTTCCGCCGTCGAGCCGGTCAGCGGCTGGAACCAGTGCGTGTAGTGGGTGGCGCCCTTCTCGAGCGCCCACTCCTTCATCGCCAGCGCCACCGCATCCGCGAGCGTGGTATCGAGCGCATCGCCGCGCGCGAGCGTGTGCTGCAAGCGTCGGAAGACATCCTTGGGCAGGCGCTGGCGCTGGACAGCCGAGCTGAAGACGTTGGCGCCGAAGACCTGGTTGTCGGGCGAGGTCAGATCCGGTGCCCCGAGCATTCCCCCGTTGGGGGTCCACTGGGCTGCGAAGACGTTCTGCTGACGGATGGGCATGCGCTGTCGTAATCCTTCCTGTCTCGCGCTCCGGCGGCGGGAGCACGCGTCAATGGTCGGTCTCGTCGAGACGTGAGCGTCACAGGGTAAGCAGGTCTGCGTCACGGGTCACTATCCCGATGGACAAAGCCCCGCAAAATGGGTTCGCCGCAAGGCGAAACGCGGCCAGTCCGAGTGCGATCGGACGCGAACTGCCGCCCGGGGCGCGGGCCCCGGGGGGCGCAACCTAGTCAGGGCCTACGTCTAGGGCGCCGTTTTGATCTGGCCCGAGTTGTCGACGAACGTGTTAGGCGGGGTCTTGTCGATCGTGACCGTGAAGCGTCCGCCGGGAGGTGAGCCGTTCGCGGACAGGGCGTGCGCCTTTCCGTTGAGCCCGGCGGCGACTTGCCAAGCGATCACGTGCGTCGGGGCCGGCCCGGGCGACACCGCCACGACCCGCCACGTGAACGTCGCCGTCCTCCCGGGCTTGAGGGCTCCGAGCGCCCATGTGTTGGAGTACGCGGTGACGCCTGAGCCCTGGCCACCGCCCTGGCCGCCGCCCGCGCAGGTGAAGCCACATGTTCCGGGGCCCTGCTCGACGACCCAGGTCGGCCGCGAGGAGTTGGCCAGGTACTGGCCGCTGATGTTGGTCGCGAACGCATCCGTGCTGGGACCCGCGCTGCGCGGGCGTGGGTAGGCACAGGTCACGTTGCAGATCGTGACGGCGACCTCGGGGATCGTCCGGCGGCCGTCGTTGTGTACCGCGATCACCATGTGATAGTGGCCGGAGATGTGTTGCGAGGCGGGGAACCTCGCGGTCGGGACCGATACCCGGAACTTGCCGCTCGGCTCGTGCGCGTCCAGCCGGGTACCCCCGCCGCAGGCGGACAGGGCCAGCGCCGCTGCGACGCCGGCGATGCTCACGCCCATCGATCTCCACCCGCTCACCGCGGTGGCAACATACCACGGGTAAGGCGCTCGGACGCCGGTTCGCCCGTCTGCCGGCGGGTTGGGAGTTGGCCTTTGACGCTGCGTTGGCGTAGGCTTCCGCCCTGTGAATCGCGCCTGGGCGGTTCGCGAATTCCTGGGAGGACTTGACCAGTTGATCCGCACAGTCGCCGACCGAGCGTTCCTGCCGACCAAGGGCGTCCTCGAAGAGGTTGGCAACATGATGATCCTGACCGGCAAGACGCTGGTTTCGGCGGTGCGGCCGCCATACCCGTACGGCAGCGAGTTTGTGGGGCAATTCCTGTTCGCGCTGAAGCTGTGCTGGTTCCCACTGCTGATCTCGACCGTCGCCTTTGGTTACGAGGCGCCCGGCTTGCAGGGGGCCGACTTCCTTGTCCTGTTCGGAGCGCTGGACCGGCTGGGCGGGTTCTTCGTGCTCGCGTCGATCAGGGAATTTGCGCCGTTCGTGGACGCGATCGTGCTGGCGGGAGTGGCCGGTACGGCGATCACCGCCGACCTCGGCGCCCGAAAGATCCGCGAAGAGCTCGACGCGCTCCAGGTGCTCGGCGTCGACCCGATCAAGAACCTGGTCGTCCCGCGCTTCCTGGCTCTGATGCTCGTGACCGGCCTGTTCGACATCTACGCGCTGCTGTTCGGGGTCTTCGGGGGAATCCTGGCCACGCTCGTCAACCACGCGCCGCTCGGCCCGTTCTTCGCCACCTTCTTCAACAACGCCTCGACCACGGACCTCTGGGGCTCGGTCGTGAAGACCACGCTGTTCGGCGCGATCATCGCGATCGTCTGCTGTTACAAAGGGATGACTGCGTCCGGAGGCGCCGAGGGGGTGGGCCGCGCGGTCAACCAGGCGGTCGTGATCGCGTTCCTGGGCGTATTCGCGTTCAACTACGCGTTCACGCAGACGCTGCTCGCGACCCATCCAGAGGTCACGACGATCATCAAATGAGCTACGTGATGACAGGGGAGGGGAGCCGGCGCCGTGGGTGATTTTCTGGCCACGCCGTTCGGCTGGATCGGATCGTTTGGCGAGATCGTCAAGTTCAGCGCGCAGGTCGTCCGTGAGGTGCTCACGCTGCGGGTGCTCAAGTTCTTCGGCGAGGCGCTCCGCCAGGCCGGGATCCTGATCGTCTCCTCCACGCTGGTGATCTGGGGCCTGGTGTTCATCATCGGCCTCCAGTGCGGAATCGAGGGCGCCTACTTCACATATGGCGAAGGCACCCCGGCGTACTCGGGGATTTTCGCGGCGTGGTGTGACTTGCGCGAGCTCGTGCCGCTGGTGTTCGGATACATGATGGCCGCCAAGGTCGGCACCGGGATCGTCGCCGAGCTCGGCTCGATGAGGATCTCCGACGAGATCGACGCGCTCGAGGTGATGGGCATCAGCGGGGTCACCTTCCTCTGCGCCACCCGCCTGCTCGCCGCCATCCTGGTGCTGCCGTTCGTCTACCTGTGCTCGATCGGCGCCGGCTTCTTCGCCAGCTACCTCGCGGTGGTGCAGCAGATCGGCTACGTGTCCTCCGGCGGCTTCTTCTTAATCTTCTGGCAATTCCAGAATCCGCCCGACCTCTTATTCAGCTTGATAAAGGCCATGTCCATGGCGATCGTGATCGTGCTCGTGGGCTGCTATTACGGGTATAACGCCAGCGGAGGGCCGGTCGGGGTCGGCACCGCGACGGCGAAATCGATGGTCCTGAACATAATTTCCGTCCACGTCATCGGAATGCTCGGAACCCAGCTGTTCTGGGGAGCGAATCCGCGGGCGCCGGTGGGAGGCTGAGCATGTCCGAGTCCGAACAAGGTAAAGACGGCGAGGCGACCGCCGAGAACGAGCCGGGCGCGAGCTCCGGCGGCGGTAACGAGAACTTCGACGAGAACGACCCGCGCAACCCCAGCGATCAGAACCAGGAGCACAGCGCCAAGGCCCGTGGGGCCGAAGTCGAGCTCTCGCCGGAGGAGAAGGAAGAGGGGATAAAGAGCGCCGCGCCCGACGGTGGCGAGATCCAGGAAGTGCCCGACGACGCGGCCGCGGAAGACATGGCCGACAAGAAGCAAGAGGGCGAGCGGCGGGGCAAAGCCGATGGCGAGTCGGGGTCCGAGGGCGAATCCCGCTCGCGCGTATCGGTCGTAGACGAGCAGCCGCCGCGACCGGATGCTCCAAGCGGTAGCTCCGACGAGGAGTACAAGTGGCACACCTATCGCGTGTATCCGTCGGGACGCCCGGACGCAGTCGAGTTCATCGACACCTACAAGGCGTTCGGACGCTCCCACATCCTCGAGGGCCTCAACATGGGGCTACCCGAGGGGATGGTGTCGATGATCCTCGGCCCGTCGGGTACCGGCAAATCGGTCTGCATCAAGCACATGGTCGGACTGCTCTATCCCGATAAGGGCGACGTCCTGGTACACGGCGAGTCGGTGCCCAACATGCCCGACGATGACCTGTTCGAGATGCGCAAGAAGTTCGGCCTGCTGTTCCAGGACGGTGCGCTGTTCGGGTCCATGAACCTGTTTGACAACGTCGCCTTCCCCCTCCGGCAGCACACCGAGAAGGGTGAGGACGAGGTCGAGGACATCGTCATGCGCCGGCTCAACGAGGTCGGCCTCGGCGGCGCGACCGGGAAGCTGCCCAATGAGCTCTCCGGCGGGATGCGCAAGCGCGCCGGCTTCGCGCGCGCGCTCGTGCTCGAACCCGACATCGTGCTGTTCGACGAGCCCGACTCGGGTCTTGACCCTGTCCGCACGGCGCTCCTGGGCGAGCTGATCCTCGAGATCCACCGCGACATGATGGACGAGGCGAAGTCCAAGGAGCGCGAGCATCTGCCCACCTTCTGCGTGGTCACGCACGACATCATGAGCGCGCGCCGCGTCGCCGACTACATCAACGTGCTGTGGAAGGGCCGTATCGTCGAGGCCGGGCCGGCTGAGGACATGCTGAACTCCGACAATCCGTTCATCCGCCAGTTCCTCTCCGGCGAATCGCAGGGCCCTCTGGCGATGGACTAACGCGCCGCTGCGGCGGCGCGCCCGGGTGGCCACGACGGTAGCCTGAAAAACGGATGAAGGTCAGAGAGAGGTTGGAGCGGCTCGCCGGGACGGCGGCTTCGCGGCCGCTGCTCACCCTGTCCATCGTGCTCGTCTTGGTGCTCGCGGGAGCCCTGCTCGCGCTCGGTCTGCGACCTTCGGCCGGCACCAACACGTTCGTGTCGAGCTCGTCCTCGAGCTTCCGCGCGACCGCTGCCGACCAGCGCAACTTCGGCAGCGACGCGGTCGTGATCCTGATCCGTGAGCCGCTCCCCGACCTGGTCGAGACCAGCGAGCTGGCCACCGTCAGCCAGCTCGAGGCCTGTCTGGCCGGACAGGTCCTGGTCGCGAACACGGGCGTGCGCGCGTTCACGCTCGCCCCGAGCGGGGCGCCGCCGTATGGTGGCTACAACAGTCCATGCGGGAAGCTGCGCCGGGCGAACGCGGTCAAGGTGGTCTACGGGCCGGGCACGTTCCTCAACCGGGCCGTGGCGGCGGTCAACCAGCAGGTCACGGGCCTGCTCGCCGCGAGCCAGAACGCCGTGCAGAGCGCCGGACGAACCGCCTATCAGCTCGCGATCGGCAGGGGGCTCACGGTCAGCCAGGCCAGACAGGCGCAGAACGCGGCCCAGACGCTCGAGAACCAGCAGCAGGTGCAGAACCTCGAGCAGCTGGCGCTCGGTTCCGGCATCACCTCCGCGCCGTCGATCGATGACAAGACGTTCATCTCCCAGATCGTGTTCGATCAGACGCGGGGGGTGAACCAGCCAAAGGCCAGGTTCTCCTACCTGTTCCCGACCAAGGATTCGGCCCTGATCCAGGTCCGGCTCAAGGCCTCCCTGAACGACGCCCAGCGCGCCAACGTGATCTCGCTGATCCGCCAGGCCGTGAGGATGCCGATGTTCCGCTCGGCCTACGGCGGCACCTACACGGTCAGCGGGGTGCCGGTCGTGACCAACGACCTGGCGAACGAGATCACCGGGTCGATCGTGGGTCTGCTGATCGCTGCGCTGGTGGCCATGGCGCTGACGCTGCTGGTCGTGTTCCGGCGCAGACTGCGCCTGCTACCGCTTGCGATCGCGCTCGCGTCGGTGGCGATCACGTTCGGGCTGTTCGCTGTCCTCGGCGCGACGCTCACAATTGCCTCGATCGCCGTGCTGCCGATCCTGATCGGGCTCTCGGTCGACTACGGGATCCAGTTCCAGGCGCGGGTACAGGAAGCTCAGAGCTCGGCCGAGGGCGGCTCGCTCGGGGCGCGCGAGGCGATCGCCCGCGCGGCGGCGACCGGGGGCCCGACGATCGCGACCGCGGCGCTCGCCACCGGCGTCGGCTTTCTCGTGCTCCAGCTGTCGCCGGTGCCGATGGTGCGGGGCTTCGGCCTGCTGCTGGTGGTCGGGATCGCCGTCTCTCTGCTGTGCGCGCTCACGGCGGGCTCCGCGGCGATCGCGCTGGAGGATCACGACGGCGGTGCGATCGGGGCCTCGCTCCGAGGCGCGTCGGACATCGTCGGGGCGGCCCTCAGGGGCGCGGCCGAGATCCTCGCCGAGGTCGGGGCGGCGATCGGGAGCGCGCTGTCGCGATTCTCGCCTCGGCAGCGAGGTGACGATCCTGACGGCCGTCGGCCCGGCCGGCGGCTCGAGCGGGGGCTCGGGGCAGTGCTCAGGCGCCCGGAGCGCGTGCTCGCACTCGCGGCGCTGCTCGCCGTTCTCGGTTGGCTCGCCGACACTCAGACCTCGGTCCAGTCCGACGTCACCAAGCTCGTGCCGACGAGTATGCCGGCGCTGCGCGATCTGCGCACGCTCGAGCGCGTGACCGGCGTCTCGGGCGAGGTCGACGTGACCGTCCGGGGCGCGAACGTGGCCTCGCCGACAACGATCGCGTGGATGGTCAACTACGAGAGCAAGCTACTGACGCACTTCGGCTACCTCGAGGAGAAGGGCTGCGGCAAGGCGACGTTGTGCCCCGCGCTGTCGCTGCCGGACCTGTTCCGATCGAGCTCGGGCGCTTCGACCTGCCCCGGTGGGCTGAATCCGGCGTGCATCGACGGGCTGCTCGGGGCGGTGCCCGCGTACTTCTCGCAAGCCGTGATCACGCCCGACCGCCATGCGGCGACGCTCGCGTTCGGGATCCGGCTGATGCCGCTCTCGCGCCAGGCCCGCGTGCTCGGCTACATGCAGTCGCAGCTACGTCCGCCTCCTGGCGTGACGGCCGCGCTCGCCGGCGTTCCCGTGCTCGCGGCCGAGGCCAACGCCTCGCTGTCGTCCTCCTCCCACCGGCTGCTGACGCTGCTCGCCGGGCTGCTCGCGGTCGGGATCGCGCTCCTGGTCGTGTTCCGGCAGGCGCGGCGCGCGCTCGTGCCGCTGATTCCGATCGCGCTCGCGACCGGCTGGTCGGCGCTGATTCTGTTCGTGATCGGGATTCCGCTGAACCCGATGTCCGCCACCCTCGGGGCGTTGGTGATCGCAATCTCGACCGAGTTCAGCGTGCTGCTCTCCGAGCGGTTCCTGCAGGAGCGCGCGGCCGGCTACGAGTTGCCGGGGGCGCTCGCGCGCACCTACCGTTCGACCGGCGCGGCCGTGCTGGCCTCGGGAGCCACGGCGATCATCGGATTCGGGGTGCTCGTTTTCTCCAACATCACGATGCTCCGTGACTTCGGGTTCGTGACGCTGGTCGATCTGTCCGTGTCGCTCGGCGGTGTCCTGCTGGTCCTCCCCGCCGTGCTGGCGCTGTCCGAGCGCGATGAGCTGCTCGAGCCCGCCCGCGCTGTCGTCAGGACGACCGCGGCATGGACGGCGCGAATCAGGCGCCGCCCGCGGATCGCGTGAGCGAGCGCGAGGAGCCGCCGCCGAGCGACCGTGAAGGTGTCGGGCACCGGCTCGATCCCGACCTGGCCGCGTCGCTGGCCCGAGGCGAACGACAAGCACCGCAACCCGCCGAGTCCCCGCGGCCGCCCGAGCCGGCGCCGGCGGCGTCACGGCCGGTCATCGACACCGGCAGGTATCGCTCGGGACTCGGGATCTTCGGCCTCACGGTCGTGGTGGTCGTGTCGATCTACCTGTTCGCGACGCACGGCGTCGGGACGACCGGTGTCCCGGTGGGACAGCGGCTGCATGCATTCGCCGCGCCATTGGCGAACTCGAGCCTGGACGGGTCTGCGAACACACAAAACCCGACCTGCTCGCCGGCAAAGCACGATCCCCGCGCGCTGAACACCTGTCTGATACTCCGCCGCTCCCCGCTCGTGCTGTCGTTCTTCGACACCGGCTCCAGCTCGTGCGTGGGCCAGGTCGACGCACTCCAGCGGCTCTCGCGGGAAGTAGCCCCGGGCTCGGTCGTGTTCGCCGCCGTGGCGGTCAGCGCCGGCCACCGCGAGACCGAGGCGCTGGTGCGCTCCCATCACTGGACGATCCCCGTGGCCTACGACAGCGCGGGCAACGTCCGACAGGCATTCGGGATCGCCATATGCCCGATCGCCGAGCTCGTGCAGCGCGGCGGGATCGTCGCCGGCCGTCTGATCGGAGAGCACTGGCAGACGAGCGCCGAGCTGGCTCCCGCCGTCCGCTCGCTGATCGCGCAGAGCCCCCGGGGGGTGGCGGGGGGCAAGTGAGCGCGCCGCCTGACCTCAGGGCCGCGGCCGGCTTCGTCGAGCCGGCGATACACGAGGAGTTCCCCGGGCTGAGGCTCGACTGGCTGACGGTGCCAGCCAGGCTCAGGGACAGCCCCCGCGTCGTCAAGCATCGCCTGCGAGCGCTGGCCAACCGCTACCGCGGCGCCGAGGTGGTCGCGATGCGGACGAAGCCGATCCCGCTGGCCTACCGCACGTTCTTTCGCCAGATCGGGCTCGATCCCGATACGAGCAGGGTCCCGAGCGAGCGGGCAGCGGTCGCGCGGCTCCTGCATGGAGGATTTCGATCGATCGATCTGGTTCAGGACGCGCTGCTGATCGCCGTCGTCGAGACCGGCGTCCCGGTCTGGGCGCTCGACGCTGCCCACGTTCACGTCGGCGGACTCGGGATCCGCACGACAACCGAGCGCGACGTGCTCGGCACCGGCGAGCATGCGGCGCCGCTGCCGTCCGGGAACCTGGCGGTGGCCGACGACGCCGCCGTGCACTCGCTTCTGTTCGAAGACGTCGCGCCGGCGCACGCTGTGCGCGGCGCCACCGAGCGGATCGCGCTCTACTCGGTGGCCGTGGACGGCGTCCCCGCGATTCACGTCGAAGAGTCGCTCTGGTTGTGCGCTGACATGCTCCGGACGGGAGCCAGGTAGCGTGCTAAGGTGGCCGTTCCGGCCTCTAGGGGAGCCCAAGGTACGTGCCAAGCGCCTCAGAACTAACAGCTACTGACGCCGCAGCAGTACTCCTCCGTCGGGAGTTCGTCGAAGTCGACGAACGCGCGGCCCGTCGCTCGCTGCGCTCGCAGATCGCGCGCCTCGAGCGTGAGCTGGGCAACGCGTTCGTGACCGCCTTTCCGATGGGCGGTCTCGAGCACCCGGCAGCTCCTGCCGGCCGCGCTCGGCTGCTCAGTCTGGGCGAGCTCGAGCTGGTCCGCGACGAGCTCGCCGAGCGCCTGCACGCGGCACGGCAGAGCATCGCCAGGCGCGCGGACGAGCAGGCCGAGAAGCGCGTGACGCTCGAGCGCATGCTGCTCGAGCCGGGCAAGTACCGGTTCGTGCGGATCGCGCGCAGCGAGCTCGGCGAGCCGGGCTGCGGGGCGTGGCAGGTTCGGCCGCGTCTGGGGCTGATCGGCATGCTGATGGGCTGGTGGCAGGTCAAGCTTTCCTCGGGCTGTCCGTTAGCCAGGGGTCGCGGCTCTGCGCCGCGGCCCTGATCGCTCCGCACCGAACATGCGCTCGCTGCTGAGAAACCCCTCCGGC
Organism: Solirubrobacteraceae bacterium; assembly: GCA_036565205.1. Classification (GTDB taxonomy): domain Bacteria; phylum Actinomycetota; class Thermoleophilia; order Solirubrobacterales; family Solirubrobacteraceae; genus Palsa-465. The sequence goes on from DATCNP010000080.1 coordinate 32,349, forward strand.
GCAGTGCTCGTGGTCCTGATCATGTTCATCGGGAGCCTCGGCCTGTGGGTGGGCACGCCTCTGCTCTGGCTGTGGATCGGCTCCCAGGTGCAGGGCACGACAGACTCGCTCGGCCTGGCGCTCGGTGTGATGTTCATCGGCGTCCCCACGACGGTGATGCTGCTTGCCTCCGTGCTGGCCAAGCTCAGCGACATCTACCGGGCGAACTGTCAGGCCCGGGGCGTCGGAGACCCGGGACATGTCGTCCTCGAGGGCGTCCTCGTGGTCAGCGCCGGATTGACGCTGACCGGCTTCGGTGTGTGGTTCTTCTTCTTCGCCGGAACCAGCCCGGTTCCGCTCGGGATTCACCTGTAGACGGGCCGTACGCCGTGCTCGGCGCACGGCCCGTCTACATCAGGCGACTAGAGCCATCTCCCGAGACATAGTCACCTCGAGTCCGGCGGCGAGGATCTGCCGCTGACGCTCGGTGAGTGCCCCGATGGACTTCGTCTCGACGATGTGGTGACGGGACAGGAACTTCCTGCACCTCGTACCGCCCCAGCGCCGCTGGCTCATCAATAGCTCTGCCACGGACCAGCTCACAGCCTCGGGTGGACAAGCAAGGATCACTTCCGAGGCCGAGACGTCACCCTCGGCGATCCGTCGCTTGATCTCCGCCCGTCCGAGCCTAACCGCGTTGGCTCGCTCCAGCGCCCGGAGGCGCTGTGGCTGCGAAGTCGTCATGGCGATCTCCGTCATCTAGCTGATTTCTCCCGGAATCCATGTCCGCTGGAGGGCGGACGTCTTTAACCTGATTGCGGCAGCTGCCGGCTGCGACCGGCCGATCGCGCGCCGCCGAACTGCTTAGTTCTCCGAGCCTCTTGTCGCACGCTTAGCCATGCCATTTCGCCCGATCCCGCGACCCCACGCGATCTTGCGGCCCGGCCCAGCAACCACCCTCACGACACTTAAGAACCTAGCGCGATGTGACGGGTCACAGCAACGACACATCTGTCCACAGATACGCTTAGAGCGCCTTTTTTATGTGTCTCGGCGCTTGTGCGGGAATGGACAAGTTTTTGCCGTCCGATTCGCCCGACGGGAGCGGCCCGTGCTCAGCCTCGAAGGACTCCTTGACGTGCGCGAACACCCCAAGCGCGGCGTCGAGCGTGGCGCGATCGTGGCTTGCCATCACGCTGGTTCGCAGCAGCGCGCCGGCGGGCGGCACGGCTGGGTGAAGCGCGACGTTGACGAACACGCCGGCGTCGTAGAGCGCCTTCCAGAGGAACACGGCTTTCCAGTCGTCTCCGACGACCACCGGTACTACGGGGGTGAGGACCTCGCCGCCGTCGGCCAGCCGGGTCGGCTGGACGACCTTGAAGCCAAGCTCGCTCAGGCCGGCGTGAAGGTAGCGGGCGTTCGCGAGCACGCTGGCGAACAGCGCCGGTCCCTCGTCCGAGCGGCAGATCCGTACCGCCGCCAACGCCGCGCCTACCGCGGCGGGCACCGAGGAGGCGGTGAACATGAACGGCCGTGAGGTGATGCGCAGGTACTCGATCACGTCTGCGGGCCCGGCGATCACGCCTCCGCATGACGCCAGCGACTTGGAGAACGTCGCCATCCGCAGGTCGACCCGATCCTCGACCCCGAACAGCTCGGCGGTTCCTGCGCCGCGAGCGCCGAGCACCCCGAGCGCGTGAGCCTCGTCGACCATCAGGCGCGCGCCGAACCGGCCGCAGAGGTCGGCGATCTCAGGCAGCGGGGCGACATCGCCCTCCATCGAGAAGACGCCGTCGACGACCACCAAGACACCCCCGCCGTCCTCAGCGGCTTTCTCGAGCGTGCGCTCGAGTCTGTCGAGGCGGTTGTGGCGGAACGCTCGCAGCTTCGCCCGCGAGAGGATGCAGCCGTCCAGGATCGAGGCGTGGTCCCCCGAGTCGGCGATCACCGTGTCGCCCGGGCCGAGGATCGTGCCCAGCGCGCCCAGGTTGGCCTGATGGCCGGTCGAGAACACGAGCGCCGCTTCGGTCTGCATCCACTCGGCGAGCTCGCGCTCCAGCTCGAGGTGGATGCCGATCGTGCCGTTCAGGAACCGTGACCCCGTCAGGCCGGTCCCGTATCGCGTAAGCGCGTCCAGCGCGCCCTGCTTGACGCGCTTGTCACCGGTCAGCCCGAGGTAGTTGTTCGAGCCGAGCATGATCCGCCGCTTGCCCTCCATCTCCACCACCGGCAGGGTCGGGCCCTCCAGCACGCGAAAGTAGGGCAGCGCGTCGAGCTCGCGAGCGGCTTTGAGCTGCTCGAGGCGCTCGTGCTCGCGGGCCTTGGCGAAAACGTCGATCGAAGTCGGCATGTAGCGGAGAGCCATCGTAACGATCCGCACCGGATGCTCACCTCGGGCCTCCAAGAAGGCGGCCTGTGGAGCCCGATCGTGACCGCGGATTGGCGCAAATTCCGACAATCTGCGAGCTCACTTTGAGATCGACCGGCGGCGCTGTCACCATGCAGAGATGACCGACTTCGAGCGGATGGAT
>DATCNP010000081.1:0-21632 GCA_036565205.1 Solirubrobacteraceae bacterium
GCCAATCGCGGCCGCCGCGTGGCGGACCGCGGCTGCCGTAGGCTCCACGCCGCGCAGCGCCGCCTCCATGCCCGCATGGCGGAACGGGGCCGGGGCCACGCACGCGAGCACGACGCGCGCCTCATCGATCTGGCCGTTCGCCTGAACGACAGCCGCGGCGCGTGCGAGCGCCTTGGAGTCAACTCCTACGGCCACGGTGCTGTAGCCGGCGCCCGCGTCGTCCGCGAGCGGCGGAACCGTCACGCTGCGCAGCAGCTCGCCCTCGTTGACCGCTGTCACGAAGTAGCCGAGGAAGAACTCCTCAGCAGGAACCCCGCGCATCCCGCTCTGGGATTGGATGTGCATCGTCGCGCCGAGCGCCACGAGCAGGGGCGGAAGGTTGTTCGTTGGGTCGCTGAGGCAACAGTTGCCGCCGATCGTGCCACGGTTCCGGATCTGCTGATCCTCGATGTGAGCGGCGACGTCGGCGAGGATCGCGTGGCCAGCGCGCACTTGCTCAGCACGGTCGAGCTCGTCGTAGGTGACGCAGGCACCGATCTCCAACGAGCCATCCCCATGCACCTCGATTGTGCGGAGCTCCTCCAGCCGGCTGATGTCAACGAGCACGTCGATCGACGCCACGCGGTGCTTGAGCACGTTTACGAGACTCTGGCCGCCGGCAAGCGGCGCGGCGCCATCGCTCGTGGACAGCAAGTCGAGCGCCTCCGCGACGCTGTCCGGACGCGCATAGGCAACCGATTCAAGGAGCATCGAGCACCCTCTCTTGCACTTCGCTGTTGGCAGGATGCCTGCGAACGCCAACAGCCATCAAAGGTGCAGCATCAGCACGCATTTTGACGATTACAAATACTTGATCAAAAGTCAAGGTTCTAAGCGACTGCCGCTGGCTTGGGGGGCACCTCGAGCAGCTCGAACAGCGACCCGTCGCCGCCCATCTGCTCGGCGATCAGGTTGGCCGTCGCGGCGAGATGGTTGTGCAGCTCGGTGGCGGCGATCTCGGGCTCGTGGCTGATGCAGGCCTCGAGGATCCGCTCGTGCTCGAGCCGGCGCTGGTCGAGGTTGACCCGCACCGGCAGCATCGCGAAGCGGTAGCGCTCGCTGGTCTCCCACAGCGGGTGGATCAGCCGCGTCAGCCACTTCGAGTGCGCGGCGTCATACAGCGAGACGTGGAACGCGGTGTGGGTCGACCAGATCAGCCGCAGGTCACGCCTGCCGTACGCGCGCACGTGGTCCTCGAGCCGCTCGCGTCCGCGCTCGCCATCCTCCTCGGTGAAGTTCTCCGCGCCGATCCTGACCGCCAGCGGCTCGAGCGCGAGACGCGCATCGTAGACCTCGCGCAGATCCTCGATCGAGAGCTCGGTCACGCGCGCGCCGCGGTGGGGGATGTTCTCGACCAGACCGACCGAGTCCAGCAGCCGCAGCGCCTCCCGGATCGGCATCGGGCTCATCTCGAGGACCTGGGCCAGATCCTCGATCGGCAGCCGGTCTCCGGGGGCCAACACGCCGGTGACGATCGCTTCGTGCAGCGTCGTGAACGCGCGCTCGGCCAGCGTCCGGTGCCCTCCGGTCGGACGGAGGGCGACTAGCTTGTCGGGGGCGGCCATGAGGGATCCTGTGAGCCTACAGTGGGCTCGAGGTCGTGGGGTGTCGAGGCTCGGCGCGCGCGGATCCGCCCCACGAACCCGAGCGAGAACTCGCGCCCGCCGGTCAGGCCTTGCGGGCGGAACAGCAGCATCGCCGCCATCAGGATCCCGAGGATCAGGTCCGAGGCGCCGCTGGGAAGCGTCAGCTTGAAGAACACGACGTGAATGCCGTTCGTCGCCGTGCTCAGGAAGGCGTTGACCAGGCTGACCACGACCGCGCCGACGGTCGCTCCCCACAGGCTGGCCGAGCCCCCGATCACCAGCATCGCCAGGGTCAGGAAGGTCAGCTCGAGGAATACCTGGTCGGTTGTGATCGCGCCGAGCTGGTGCACGAGCATCGCGCCGCCGAGGCCGGCGATCGCGCCCGAGAGCCCGAAGGCGACCAGCCGCTCGCGGAACACGTTGACCCCGATCGCCTGCGCGGCCCCCGGATCCTCGCGCGAGGCCCGGAGCAATCGCCCGCGGCGCGAGGATTGGTAGAGGAACGCGACGACGGCGGAGAACACCGCCGCGCCCAGGGCCTCCCAGATCCCGGTCGACACCGGCACCAGTGACAGCGTCGTCGGCCCGGGACCGATCTTCGTCCACTGGTTCAGCACGTTGTTGGTGATCTCGAGCACGGCAAAGGTCCCGATCCCGGCCGCGATCCCCGACAGGCGCATCAGCGGGAATCCCACGATCAGCGCGATGATCATCCCGAGCGCCGCCGCCAGCACCAGCGAGGCGTTGTTGGAGATCGAGTGGTTGGCGATGAACGACCACAGCCCGGGGAGCACGAAGTGCTTGGGCTGCGTGGGGATCGTCATCACCCCGGCGGCGAAGGCGCCGATCGCGGCGAAGCTGATGTGCCCGAACGAGATCACGCCCGAGTTGCCGACGAAGATGTAGAGCGCGTAGACGATCGTCGCCGACACCAGCGTGGTGATGAAGTCCTGCTGCGTGCTGATCGACGCCCCGGTACCGACGAGCGCCACGACCAGCAGCAGCACGATCGATGCGATCAGCGTCTGAACCGAGCGCAGGCGGCTCATACCCGCTCGACAGTCGTTCGGCGCCGCGGCGTGAACAGGCCGCCCGGACGGACGAGCAGCAGGATGATCACGAGCAGGAACACCCAGGCGGTCTGGAACTTCTGCTGCGAGGCCGGCAGCACGTCGTTGAGGACCGAGGTCGCGAATCCGATCGCGAACCCGCCGGCCGTCGCCGACCACAGCCTGTCGAGTCCGCCGACCACCGCGCCGACCAGCGCGATGATCGTGATGTCGAGCCCGAACGTCGGCGTGACCAGCGGCTGCTGGACGGTGAACAGCAGCGCCACGACCGCCGCCATCACGCCGGCGATCACGAACGCGAGCGAGATCACCGAGTCGGCCTTGACCCCGAGCAGCCGCGCGGTCCGGAAGTCCGAAGCCGCCGCTCGCATCTGCAGGCCGATGTTGCTGCGCGACAGGAACAGCGCCGTCGCCCCGAGCAGGATCGCGCCTGCCACCACCTCGACGATCGTCACCCAGCGCAGGTCGAGCGAGCCGTGGATCGCGATCGTGTTCAGCGAGGACAGCGGGTCGGCCGGCTTGCCGTTGGTCCCGAAGGCGATCAGCCACACCGCCTCGAGCGCAAAGGCGACGGCGAACGTCGCCACCAGCGTCGTCACCGGGGCCGCGCCGCGCAGCGGCCGGAAGGCGATCTTCTCGATCAGGACCGAGAGACCGATGCACACGGCGAAGCAGATCACGATGCTCAGCACGAGCGGCAGGTTCGCGGTCAGGTTCAGCGAGTAGGCCCCGGCCGTGATCAGCTCGCCCTGGGCGAAGTTGATCAGCCGCAGCACGCCGAACACCAGCGCCAGGCCGACCGCGACGAGCGCATACAGCGCGCCGAGCGCGAGCCCGTTGATCAGTGTCTGGCCGAGGTTCATCCGAAGTAAGCCTCGACCAGGCGGTCGGTGTCACCGGCGTCAGCCGGGGTGAGCTCCATCTTGATCCGCCCCGCTCCGAGCACGTACGACCGATCGGCGAATCCGACCGTGATCTGGGCCCGCTGCTCGACCAGCAGGATCGTCACGCCGCCGCTGCGGATCTCCGCCAGCGCGTTCCAGACCGTCTCCACGACCGAGGGGGCGAGCCCCAGCGACGGCTCGTCGAGCAGCAGCATCCGGGGCTTGGCGATCAGCGCCCGGGCGATCGCCAGCTGCTGGCGCTGGCCGCCTGAGAGGACGCCGGCCTGGCGGCCGCCGAAGTCACGCACGACGGGGAACAGGCCGTAGATCCACTCCCGGTCGGCCTCGACGCCGTCGGCCTGGCTGCGCCCGACGAGCCCCAGGCGCAGGTTCTCCTCGACCGTGAGGTCGTCGAAGATGTGCCGGCCCTCGGGGACGAGTGCGATCCCGGAGCGGACGATGCGCTCGGTCCGGGTGCCGAGAATCGAGTTGCCGTCGTAGCGGATCGACCCGTTTGCGGCCGGCAGCACGCCCATGATCGTCAGCAGCGTCGTGCTCTTCCCGGCCCCGTTGGGACCCACGAGCCCGACGATCTCCCCTTTGCCGACGGTCAGCGACGCTCCGCGCACGGCGGGCACGGGGCCGTAGCGGACCTCGAGCGATTCGATTTCCAGCAGCGCGTCAGCCATCCGCGGCCTCCCTGACCCCGGACGAGCCGAGGTAGGCGGCGGTGACGTCGATGTTCTTGCGGATCTCGGCCGGCGTCCCCGAGGCCAGGCTTCGCCCCTGGTCGAGCACGAAGATCCGGTCGCAGACGTCCATGATCACGGCCATGTTGTGATCGACCAGCAGCACGCCGGCACGATATTCGTCGCGAACCTGGCGGACCAGCCCCGAGAAGGACTCGATGTCTGCCTCCGAGAGGCCTGCGGCGGGTTCGTCGAGCAGCACGTAGCGAGGCCTCGAGGCCAGCGCGCGGGCGACGCCGACCTTCTGCTCCTCGCCGTGGGCCAGCGCGCCGGCCGCCACGTGCCGGCGGTGGCCGAGCTCGAGCGCATCGAGCAGCTCCGTGCATACGCTGCGTGCTGCGCTCGCTTTCATTCCCACGCCGAGCGCTGCCAGCTCGATGTTCTCGGCCACCGTCAGCGCGCCGAACAGGTGGCCGTGCTGAAACGTCCGCGCCAGCCCGGCTCGGGCCCGTCGTCTCGCCCGCCAGGTGGTGACGTCCTCGCCGCCGAGCTCGATCCGCCCCGAGCTCGGCAGGTCGAAGCCAGTGATCAGGTTGATCAGCGTTGTCTTGCCGGCGCCGTTGGGCCCGATCAGTCCGACGACCTCATGCCGCTCTATCTCGAGCGTGATGCCCTGAAGCGCCTGCACGCCGTCATAGGAGCGCGAGACGTCGGTGGCCCGAAGGGATCCCTCGGGCCACCGACTGCCATCGGCCGTTGTGGCGTCGGCCACGCGCGCCTGGCGGCTAGAGCTGGGCGAGACCGCCCGCCTTGATCAGGTACTTGAAGTGGCCCTTGCCGCCGGTGACCTCGAGCACCCGGTACTCGCGACCGAACACCGTGTGCAGCTGCGGCGAGAACGTAACCGCACCCGAGAGCGTCGGCAGCGCCTTGAAGGCCTGCATCGCTGCGGCCAGCTTGGCGCCGTCGGTGGAGCCGCCGGAGGCCTTGATCGCGGCCACGATGCCGTCGATCGCCGCCGCGCCGGTGACGAAGCCGCCGGTCGTCGGGGCGTGACCCTCGGCCGTCAGCTGCTTGATCAGGGCGCGAACCTCGGGGTTCGGGTCATCGCCGTAGATCGACGCGTACGAGTCGGTCCACACGTTGGTCGCGATCTTTGGGCTCTTCGGCAGCCAGTAGGTGCCGTCGAGCGACCACGGGGCCAGGAACGGCGTCTGGTTGCCGGCCGAGCGCACGTCGGAGAGGAACGTCGAGACGTCCGGCGCAGCGGTCGTGCAGACCTCCATCACGGCCGCCTTGGAGGCGTTGACCCGGTTGGCCACGTTGCCGATCGTGTGGTCGCCCTGGGTCCAGGTCTGAGTCGAGACGACCTTGCCGCCGAGCGACTTGAACTTGTTGGCGAACGCCGCGCAGACGTTCTGGCTGTAGACGATCTGCTTGTCGATCACCACGTTGGCCGTCTTCCAGCCCTGCTTGATCGCGATCCGCGCGTCGGCCGCGCCCTCGTCCTGAGCGACGTTGCCGTAGCTGAACGCGAGCGCGCCGGCGGAGCCGAAGCGCTTCGGGCCCATCTGATCGGTGCCGATGCACGGTGCGATCGTCAGCAGCTTGGCCGACAGTCCGACCTGGATCGACGGCGTCGAGAAGTCGACGTCGCAGGTGACCCACAGCACGTTGGCGCCCTTGCTGACCAGGCTCAGCGCGTCTGCGCGGGTCTGGTCGGGCTTCAGCTGGTCGTTCTGGACCGCGAACGCGAGCGGGCGACCGTCGACTCCGCCGGCGGCGTTGATCTTCTTGACCTCCAGCTGCGCGCCGAACAGTGCCGGGTCGTCGGTCGGCGCCATCAGCGCCGTCTCGTCGATCGCGGCGCCGATCAGGATCGGCTTCTTGGTGGCCGGCGTCCCGCTGGCGCTGCTGCTGGACTTGGCGCTACTGCTGCTGCTGCTACTGCCGCTCGAGCCGCACGCGGCCAGCAGCACCGCAACCGCTGCCACGGCGCCGAGCGCGGCGATCCACCTTTTCACTCCGGTCATCGACTAACACCTCTCCCTATCGTGGACATACACACCTCAGCTGTTCACGCCGGTGTTTTGCGGCGTCTGTGCTGGTTCCCGCCCGAAGCGGGGCATCACCAGGTCGGCGAACAGCTCCTGTGTCTTGATCGCCTTCCAGTGCTCAAAGCCTCCCGGGTTGACCGTGATCGCGATCTCGCTCAGGCCGGGGCAGACCTCGATCGTCTGCTCGATCCGCCCGATCACGTCCTCCGGCGTACCGACCCACACGACGTCGCCGGAGATCATCTCCTCGTAGGGCGTGGCGGCAAGCTGCTCCATGATCCCCGAGGCGTAGAAGCCATAGCCGGCCTTGGCCAGCTGCTCATCTGACGCCCGCTCCTCCAGCGGTGAGGCGTTCCCTTCCAGGAACCCGCGCATCGCCTCCTCAGCGTCGCGCTTGGCCACCTCCCGGTCCTCGTCCATGTAGCAGGCGTGGATCCAGACGATGTCGGGCTCGTTTCCGTGCTCGGCGCAGCTCTCGCGGTAGATGTCGAGCTGGCCCTCGAGCGCGGCGTAGGGGAGCAGTGGCGGAACCGCCACCGAGTAGCCCTTGCGCCCGGCGAGCTCGTAGGTCGAGTCGCTGGTGCCGCCGAGGAAGATCCGCATCTTTCGCTTGGGTGGTGGCGGTTCGATGTGCGAGTCCTCGACCTTGAAGAAGCGCCCGTCGTGTGAGAAGCGCTCGTTCTCCAGTGCCTTGAAGAACAGCTCGAACGACTCGTCGTAGAGCTCCTGTACGTCCTCGAAGCGTAGTCCCGCCTTCGGCGGCAGCCAGCCGTGACCGCGGCCGACGCCGAACTCGTAGCGACCCTCGAGCAGGATCTCCGCGGCGGCGATCCGCGAGGCCAGCACGGTCGGGTTGTGGTACGTCAGGACGTGGAGCATCGTGCGGAACCGGATCTGCTTGGTCCGCGGCGCGAGCTGGCAGAAGAACGCCAGCGGGTCGGGCGAGATCGAGAACTTGGGGAAGAACAGGTGCTCGACGATCGCGTAGGAGTCGTAGCCCAGGCGGTCGGCGTGGACGACCTGCTCCGCGACCTCCGCATACAGCCGCTCGGGCGATGTGCCCGGCCAGTGCTGCATCTCTGAGTAGACGCTGAATCTCACGATGTGTCCGCCGCTTGATCGAACTGCCCCGAGGCGACTCTAGTCGCGTTTTGTATCAAATGTCAAACATCAGCCAGGAGCGTTTGCGCGCCTCTTAGCACGACGCAAACATCGCCTCAAGCCCCGATCATGCTGAAGCCGCCGTCGCAGAGCACGAACCCCCCGGTCATGTGGGCCGAGTCCGCGCAACCGAGGAACACGACCATCCCCACGAGCTCCTCGGGCCCGGGAATCCGGCCGAGCGGAGTGCGCTCGAGCACCCATTCGCGGCGGCCCGACTGCCAGTCCTCGCGCTGGAGCGTGGTCTCCGTCTCGATGTAGCCCGGTCCGAGAGCGTTGACCCTGACCGTCGGGGCGAACGCCGCCGCGTAGGACTTCGTCAGCCCGAGGACGCCGTACTTGGACGCCGCGTACTGGGGCGCGCGGGCGCTTCCGGTGACGACGACGTTCGAGCACACGTTGACGATCGCTCCCCCGCCCGCGTCAAGCATCCGGATGCCTATCTCGTGCGTCATCAGCATCGTTCCCTTGATGTCGACCTCGAGCACCCGGTCGATCACGTGCTCGTCGATCTCGCGCCAGGACTGCTGCTCGGGCGCGACGTCGCCGACGTTGTTGACCAGCAGGTCGACCCCACCGCAGCGCTCGAAGGCCTCCTTGGCCATCGCCGCGATCTCCTCCCACGATGTGAGATCGGCCTGGAGCACGTGCGCCGTGCGTCCGGCCGTGGTGATCTCCTCCGCGACCGACTCGGCGCCGCTGCGCGAGGTGTTGTAGTGAACGACGACGTCCGCCCCCTCACGCGCCAGCCCGAGCGCGATCGCGGCGCCGAAGCCGCGGCCTGCGCCGGTGACGAGCGCCCTGCGACCGGCCAGGCGCCCGCTCATGCCCGCCTGACCCTCAGGTCGGGCAGCGGCGGCATCCCACGCTCGCGGACCTCGACCGAATGCTGGCGTCCGCACGCCGGGCACAGATATCGGACGAGCTCGAGCGTGCTGTGGACGATGATCCCCGGCGCGAGCTCCGCCGCCTCGATCGGTTTCATGGCCGCGCCCTCCTTCCAGTTGCTCTCGCCAGACGCGAGCACCTGGCCGCACTCGCACAGGATCTGGGGTCCCTCGGCCCCGCGGGCCAGCGCCAGCGACAGGCCGATCCCCCTCACCACCAGTCCCGCCTCGGTGGTGATCGGAACCGCCGGCGGCTCGGCGCCCTGCAGCCGCGCCCGCCGCAGCGCCTCGCGGTCGCCCGGCACGCCGTAGATCTCGCGCGCGCGCACGGAAGAGATCATCCCCAGCTCGAGGTCGCGTTTCACCAGCGCCGGATCGCGAGCCAGCGGATCTCCGTAGCCACCGCCGCCCTGCCACGTGTAGAGGACGACGTCGCCGGGAACGAGCTCGAACTCCGGCACCTTGGCTTCGAGCAGTTCGACCTCGCCGCCGAGGCGCTCCAGGTCGATCGGCGCCAGCAGGTCGTCCTGGGCGAGTGGGAGCTCGCCCTGCTCGTAGAGCTCGTGCACGCGGGTGCCGCGCACCACGAGCTGCCGGTTGCAGACTCCCGGGAGGCCGCCGAACTGACCGAAGGACACCGGCACCTCCACGCCGTGGGCGGTGATCGAGTTGCGCAGCCGCTCGACGCCGTGGGGAGTCCACGCCGTGCCGGCGGCGCGGCCGCCGCGCTGCGCGCCGTCGCCGCCGCTGTCACGGAAGTAGGAGCGGAACAGGAACAGCATCGGCCCGTGCATCTCGTTCGTCTCGACGTTGGCGATATGCGGCCGCGGAGCCACCAGCGCGCCGGATTGATCGATCCCGTCGCGAACCGCGCTCGCGCCGCCGCCGCCGATCTGGGCGTCGATCAGCTGCGTTCCGTACGGCTCTCCGTACTGGTTGCGATCGCCGCTGAACAGCGCGGCGAACGTCCCGTGGGTGATCGCGCACGAGTGATGGCGCAGCTCGTCCGAGAACGCCAGCAGCTTCGAGACGGCATGGCTGGCCACGCTCATGATCGTCCATCCCTGTCCGATCGTCGCTGCCCCGGTCGCGGCCGGACGGTTGGCGTTGACGATCAGCCCCGGTGGGGCGATCACTTCGATCGCGTTGAGGATCCCGTGGTTCCACGGGATCCCGGCGCCGAGGAACGGGGCCGTGCCGCCAAAGATCGCGCCCACCAGCGCGCCCTCGGTGCAGTTGATGTAGGTCGGCGCCTGCGGCGAGGAATCGCGCATGTCGAAGCGCAGCACGTCCCCGTCCTTCTCGAGCCTGATGTCGGTGGTGTAGACGCGGTTCTCGAAGCCGTCGTGGTCGAGGAAGCCGCGGGTGCGGAACTCCCCGTCGGGCAGCGCCCGGAGCCGATCGCGCACGCGTCGCTCGGAGTAGCGGATCAGCTCCTCCATCACCGTCGTCACCGTCTCCACGCCGTAGCGGTCGATCAGGTCGCGCAGGCGCTCGGTGGCCACCGCGTTGGAGGCGATGAAACCGCGCAGGTCGAGCCCGACCATCTGCGGCTGGCGCGTCATGTTGAGGATCAGCCGCCAGACGTCGTCGCGCAGCCGGCCGCCTTCGATCAGCTTGATCGGCGGCATCATCAGCCCCTCCTGCTGCTTCTCGCGCGCCAGCGCCGAGATCGAGCCGACGCTCATCCCGCCCATGTCGACCTGGTGGGCGGCGACTCCGGCCCAGGCGATCAGCTGGCCGTCGTGGAAGATCGGGGCCACCAGCGAGACGTCCGGATGGTGGACCGCGCCGTAGAACGGGTCGTTGACCACGAACATGTCGCCCTCAGCGATCCCGTCGCCCGGGAAGGCCTCCATCACGTGACGCAGGACGACCGGCATCGCGCCGGAGTGGAACACCACCTGGCGTCCCATCGAGGCGATCCGGCCGTCGGCCGTGTACAGCGCGTTGTTGAAGTCGCTGGCCGCGGTGACGATCGGCGAGACCGACACGTCCTTGAGCGCGATCGCCTGCTCTTCGTTGATCGACTCGAGTTTGTGGCGCAGGATTTCGAATGTCACCGGGTCGATCTCCAGCGGCCGCTCGAGCGCATCCCAGTCAGCCGGGTTGGGGCCGAGGACGTAGTCCGAGAGGTAGGCGCTCGCGGTCACGCCGCCTCGGTGATCTCCACGCCGAGCAGTTCGTTCAGCTCCGCGCGCTGGCCCGAGCACACCGCCAGCGTCGTCGTCGGATACTCGACGATCGCCGGGCCCTCGATCACCGCCCCGGCCGCGAGCTGCTGACCCGCGAACACCGGCGTGGGGAGAAAGTCGGCCAGCGCCGGGTCGTACACGTCTCGCTCGCCCCGCCGGGCGTGCGAGGGATCCGCCGCTCCGCGCGGCGATCGCGCGAGGGTCGGCCGACGGAGCCGGCCGCGCGCGAGGACGACGAAGGTCACGAACTCGTAGCCGGCCAGTTCGGGGACGGCGGTCTCGCCATAGCGTCCGGCGTAAATCGTCAGAAAGTCCTCCACGAGGTGCTCGGCCGAGCCCCGGTAGGGCACCGACAGGGCCTTCGTCTGGCGGATGAACCGCACCTCCACCGAGCGCTCGAGCTCGCGTGCCTGCTCGGGAACGCGCTGGGCGTCGAGCGATTCGTGCGCGCGGCGCTCGAGTCCGGCGAAGATGTATTCGAGCTCCGGCGGCTCGACATCGGCGCCGGCGAGCGCGCGGGAGAGGCGCATCGGGTGGGCCAGCTCGCTGGTCAGCTCGATGTCGGACGAGGCCGCGCCCAGCGCCGAGTGGACCGACTGCGTGACCGGAACGAGCAGCTTGTCGACCACCTCGAGCGCGAACGCCGGGGCGTGCGCGGCGCCGGCGCCGCCGAACGCGTAGAGCACGAAGTCACGTGGATCGTGGCCGCGCTCGAGCGTCACCATCCGCAGCAGGTCGGCCATCCGCCCGTCGACGATCCGCTTGATCCCCGCCGCTGCTTCCTCGACCTCGATGGCCAGCGGCTCGGCGACGTACTCGGCCACGGCGTTGTAGGCCGCACCGCGATCGAGCTTGATCCGCCCGCCGAGGAAGTTGTCCGGGTCAAGGATCCCCAGGAGCAGATCCGCGTCGGTGACCGTCGGCAACCTGCCTCCCTGGCCGTAGCAGGCCGGACCGGGCTCGGCTCCCGCGCTCTCAGGTCCGACCTGGAGGTAGCCGCCCTCCTCGACGCGTGCGATCGACCCGCCGCCGGCGCCGATCGCGGTCACGTCGATCATCGGCAGCAGCAGGTGGTACTTGCCGATCTCGGTGTCAACGCGCTGCAGCGGCTCGCGATCGACGATCAGCCCGACGTCGGTCGACGTCCCGCCCATGTCGAAGGTGATCACGTTCGGGTGGTGCAGCGACTCGCCGAGGAACCGCGACGCGGTGACTCCGCCCGAGGGGCCGGAGAGCAGGAGCCGCACCGGTGCGCGGCCGGCCTCGGTGGCGGTCATCACACTGCCGCCCGAGTCGAGCAGCAGGAGGTTGCTCTCCCCGAGCTCTGACTGGAGCGCGTCCGTGTAGCGCGAGATGATCGGCCCCAGATAGGCATTCACGAGCGTCGTCGCGGTCCGCTCGTACTCGCCCAGCCGGGGCACGAGCTCGGTCGAGACCGAGACGTAGACATCCGGGAGCTCGGCGCGGACGATCTCGGCCGCCCGCTGCTCGTGGTCGGGGTTCTTGAACGACCACAGAAAGCAGATCGCCACCGACTCGACGCCGTCGTCTCGCATTGCCGCCGCCGCGGCGCGGACGTCGTCCTCCTGCAGCGGCCCGATCACGTCGCCGCGGTAGTCGACTCGCTCGCGGATCCCGTAGACACGCGCGCGGGGCACCAGCGGCTCGGGGATGCGCCGGCGCGAGTAGTCGGTCAGCTCGTTGGCCGACAGCCCGGCGGTCATGCCGAGCTGGCGCTGCATGAAGATCGTGTCCTCGAACCCGCGGGTAGTGAGCAGGGCGGTGCTCGCTCCGCGCCGCTCGAGGTAGGCGTTGGTCGCCGCCGTCGTGCCGTGGGCGATCCGCTCGACGTTCTCGAGAAAGCCGCTCAGCCCACTGTCTCCGGCCGCGTCGCGGAGGTTGGTCAGCAGCCCTTCGATCAGCTCGGCCGGAGTCGTCGGGGTCTTGAAGGATGAGACCGCGCCGTGCTCGTCGACCACCACGGTGTCGGTGAAGGTTCCCCCGATGTCGATTCCCACTACCGAGCGCGCTTGGACCCCTCCTTCCTAACCCTCATGCTTGCATTTTCGCCTTCGGCCGGAGACCCTTCCCGCCCATGTATCAAATGTCAAGTTCTGGGTGGTTCTGGGTGGGATCGTGGATAGCTACGACGCGATCCTGATCGGCTCCGGGCACAACGCGCTGGTCGCCTCGGCCTACCTGGCCCGGGCCGGCTGGAGCACGCTCGTGCTCGAGCAGGGGGAGCGTCCGGGCGGTGCCGTGGCCAGTGCCGCGCTCACCCGCCCCGGCTTCGTCTCTGACCTGTTCGCGACCAACATGAACCTGTTTCTGGGCTCGCCGGTGTTCGCCGAGCTCGGAGGCGAGCTCGAGCGCCACGGCCTGGAGTTCGCCGGCTGCGCGCATCCGTTCGCCAACGTGTTCCCCGACGGACGCGCGCTGCGCGTGCACCAGGGGGCGGAGGAGACGCTGGCCGGACTCGAGGCTCACGACCACGGCGACGCCGAGGGCTGGCGCGAGCTCGACCGCCTGTACGAGCGGCTCAGCCCGGCGCTGTTCTCGCTCTACGGCTCGCGGCTGACGCCGCGAGCGCTCGCCGAGCTGGCCGCACAGCAGCTCCCGTCGCTCGGCGGGGCCGGCGCGGCGGAGCTGGCGCGGCTGCTTTTGAGCTCGACCCGCGAGCTGGCCGAGACGTACATGTCAACCCGCGAGGCCCGTGCGCTCCTGGCCTGCTGGGGGATGCATCTCGACTTCGGCCCCGACGTGTCCGGGGGCGCGATGTTCCCGTTCCTCGAGGCGTTTACCGACATGCGCACCGGGATCGCGATCGCTCGCGGCGGTGCCTCGCGCCTGATCGATGCGCTGAGCGCGCTGGCGGCCGAGCACGGCGCCGAGCTGCGGACCGGGGCGGAGGTGACGCGCGTGCACACCAGCGGCGGGCGGGCGAGCGCGGTCGAGCTGGCCGGCGGCGAGCGGATCGAGGCCCGCCGGGCGGTGATCGCCGGCGTGACGCCGCCGATCCTGTTCGGCCGGCTGTTGGCGCCCGCCGACGTTCCCGCCCCGATCGCCCGCGCGGCGCGGCGTTACCGCTTCGGCCCCGGCACGCTGATGGTGCACCTGGCGCTGTCGGGCGCGCCGCAGTGGAGCGCGGGCGAGGACCTGGGGCGCTTCGCCTACGTCCACGTCGCCCCGTACCTCGACGACCTCGTCACCACCTACGCCCAGGCCTGCGCCGGCGTGCTGCCCGCCGAGCCGCTGCTCGTCGTCGGGCAGACGAGCGCCGTCGACCCGTCGCGGGCGGCCGACGGCCACGTGCTCTGGGTCCAGGTGCGGGCGCTGCCGGCGGCGATCTCCGCCGACGCACTCGGGAAGATCGAGGCCCGGAGCTGGGCCGACGCCGCCGAGCCCTACGCCGACCGCGTGCTGGCCAAGCTCGAGCGCTACGCGCCCGGGATCTCCGAGCTCGTGCTCGACCGGGCGGTGCTCTCGCCGGCCGATCTGGAGCGCCACGATCCCAACCTCCAGGGCGGCGACTCGATCGGCGGCAGCATGCACCTGCGCCAGAACTTCCTCATGCGCCCGTTCCCGGAGGTCCGGGATTACGAGACGGGGGTGGAGGGGCTGTACATGTGCGGCGCTGCCACCTGGCCCGGCGCCGGCGTCAACGCCCTCAGCGGCTACAACCTCGCGCACAAGCTGCTGGCGCCGCCGGCCGACCGCAGGCAGGACGCGAAGCTGGCTTTTGGCGCCGCGCGCGCCGGCGCCCGGGTGCTCGCCGGGGTAGGGGCTCAGCGTTTGAAGCGACGCGCGCGACGCGCGGCCTGAGTCAGCCGCCCCGGCACCTTCAGCACGCGCTGGGCGACGATCCGCCCCGACGCCGCGTTCAGCCCCGGCCCGGGATAGGTGGAGGCGCCGCACATGTACAGCCGCTCCACCGGCGTCGCGTGCGAGCCGTAACCCGGCAGCGGTCGCCACAGGTACGTCTGCCCGAGCTCGCAGTCGCCGGAGTAGATGTCGCCGCGGACGAGGTTCGGGTTTCGACGCTCGAGCTCGGCCGGCGACAGCGCGACGGTCGTGCCGCGGGCCGCGGGCCAGTTCTCGACCTGCGCCTCGAGCGCTCCGAGCACGCGCTTGACGAACGCGCTCAGAAGGTCCAGGGTCCAGCTGCCGTCGCCGGTGTCGATCGAGCCGGAGGCGTCGCCGGCCGGCGCATACGGCACCTGCTGGAGCTGGATCCACACGATCCCCCTCCCGTCGGGGGCGCGGCTCGGGTCGACGACCGCCGGCTGGCCGACGACGACCGTCGGCTCGGCCGGCAGCAGCCCGGCCGCGGCCTGGGCGCAGGCCAGGCCGACGCTGCGCAGCCCGCCGCTGAGGTGCACGATCGGTACGCGGTCAAGGCGCGAGTCGCGCCAGCGCAGCGGCTCCTTCAGCGCGACGTGGATCTGCATCCCGGCTCGCGGGCTGTAGCGGAAGCTTCGTCCCTGGGCGACGGCCGCCGCCGGCGCCGCGCCCTCGTCGAGCAGCCGCGCGTAGAGCTGGGTCGGGGTCGTGTTGGCGATCACGGCACGCCGGGCGAGGATCTCCTCACCGCCGGCGATCACCCCGGTGGCGGCGCCACCCGAACATACGATGCGCTCAGCGTCGACCCCGGTCCGCACGCGCCCGCCGTGATCGGAGATCAGCCGCTCGAGCGCGCGCACGAAGTTGACCGAGCCTCCCTTGACCACGGGCAGGCCGACGGCGTGGACCGAGCCGGCGATGGCCAGCATCTGAAACGCGCTGCCGGCGCTGTCGGGCGGGATCCCGGTGTGCAGCGCCCACGGCGCGTAGAGGTTGCCGACCTCGGGGCCGTCGAAGCTGCGCTCGAGCCACGCGCGCCCCGACGAGAGCAGGTGCGAGACGAACTCGAGCCCCTCTCGGACCCCGAGCTGGCGCCCCAGGCCCAGCGCCAGCTTGGCCGCCGCGCCTGAGTAGAGCTCCGTGCCGAGCAGCTGGCCGACGGTCTCGATCGTCGCGCCGAAGCGCTCGATCTCGGACATGTACGTCGGGCGGTCCCGCGGGTCAAAGCCCTCGGCGGTCCTGACCGGATCGCGGTAGGCGATCGTTGCTCGCCCGTCCGGGAGCACGTTGGCCGTCGTCTCCTCCGGGGTCTCGCAATATTCGAGTCCGCGGGCGTGGAGCTCCTCGCCGAGCTCGGCGTACGCCCCCGAGAGCTTGAACAGCGGGTGCCAGGAGGAGAACGTGTCGTGGATCAGCCCTGGCTCGGTCAGCTCCTCGCTGGCCACGGCGCCCCCGGCCACGGGGTTGCGCTCGAGCACCTCGACGCTGAGTCCCGCCCGCGCGAGGTACGCCGCGGCGACGAGGCCGTTGTGGCCGGAGCCGATCACGATCACGTCGCGGGACTCGGGCATGGCCGCAGGCTAACCGAGCTTCAGGCCGCGGGGGATCGCCGCGATCGCCGCCAGCCACAGCGCCGCGATCACCGCGAATCCGATCCGCCCTGCGCCTGGGAGGCTGAAGCTGAGGCCGACCAGCGGCGCGCCGGCGACGATCACCAGCACCGCGTACGCGTTCATCGCCCCGACCGCGGCGCCCGCGGCCTGGGGGTAGCTCTTGACCGTGCCGGCGATCGTGGCCCCGAACGGGACCCCGGCCGCGAGCCCGATCAGGGTCGCGGCGATCGCGTCGAGCAGCGGCGAGACGGCGAGGATCAGGACCACCACGCCGAACATCCCGGCCAGGAACGCCGCCGCGATCGTCCTCCAGGCGGCATCCGGGCGCAGGTGCACGAGCAGGCCGCCGCTCGGGCGCCCGACGATCCCGGCGATCAGGATCAGCGAGCCGATCGCCCCGGCGCTGCCGGCACTGAGGCTGCCATGGCGCTCGAGCAGCGTCACCACCCAGTTGCCGAGCACGATGCTGAAGCCGAACGAGACCGCTGACATCGCCCCGAGGCGCATGATCGTGGTGTCGGCCATCAGCAAACGAAAGCGCGGACGCCCGGCGTCGTGGCCGTGGATCGTGCTCGAGGGGCTGGCGAGCACGACCGGCAGCGCTACCACCGCCACCGCCACCGCGCTCACGTACGGAGCGCGCCAGCCGTAGGCGCCGACCAGCTGCGGCACGATCGCCAGCGCCAGGCCGCCGCCGCTCAGCGACACGCCGCCGTAGATCCCGCCCGCCAGCGGCGCGTTGCGGCCGGCCCCCTGCTGGACGTAGATCGCCCCGGCCAGGAATCCCAGCCCGACGCCGAGCCCGACGACAGTCCGCAGCGCCAACGCCAGCACGAACGACGAGGTGCTCAGCAGCAGCAGATTGCCGACCAGCGAGAGCCCGATCGCCACCAGGCCCGAGCGCTTGGCGCCGAAGCGGTCGATCGCGCGCCCGCCCGGGAGCATCACCGCCAGCTCGGCGAAGAACAGCACCGTGGTCATCAGCCCCATCGCCGCCAGTCCGGTCCCGTAGTGGCGCGCCAGCAGCGACACCACCGAGCCCGTGTTGGCGACGTTCCACGAGATCACGATGCCGACCGTGCAGCCCCCCACCAGCGGGCCGAGCGGCAGCCTCGTGCGCTCGCGCGGCTCAGCCGTCGGTGCGCGTCTCACTGCCATCGAACACCTGCAGCGGGACGCTCGACAGCGGCTCGCCCTCGCTCGCACCCACGCGCCAGGTGTCCTGCATGTACATGCACGACTTCTCACCCGAGGCGATCGCGTGCGGGTGCATCGAGAGCACCATGTTCTCCTTCAGCTCGACATCGACCCCCTCGCCGATCCGAGGGAACTCGATCATCGACATCCCGATCGAATGCCCCGTGACGTGGCCGAGCGGATAGCCGCGATCGGCGAACGGCTGCGAGACCGCGACGTGCACATCGTGGGCGCTCGCCCCGGCGCGCAGCGCCGTGCGCGCGGCGGCGTAGTACTCGTCGTAGGCCTCGAGCATCTGCTTCGTGTCGTCGTCGGGCTCGCCCTGGCACAGGGGCCGTGAGAACTCGACCCAGTGGCCGCCCGGGCCGGCGACCTCGAGCGAGTAGAGCAGCATGTCCTCACCGCGGATCTTGCCGCGCGGATCGGGGATCTGAAACTCGGGCGTGGCTCCGCCGGCCGGGCCGAACAGCACCATGTCCATCGTCTGGCGGCCGGTCCCCAGGCGCGTGAACTCGGCTTCCGCCGCGGCCATCAGCTCGGTCTGCGTGCGTCCCGGCGCGTAGGCGGCGTGCACGGCCCAGAAGCCGGCCTCGTTGATCCGCATGCTCTCGCGCACCAGCTCCATCTCCTCGTCGCTCTTGACCGCGCGGGCCAGGTCGAACTCCTGGTCGAACGGGATCAGCTCGAGCCCATCGCTCGAGAGCGCGCGGTAATCGCGGACGTTCATGATGAAGTCGAGGCCGTAGACCGCCACCCGCCTGGCGCCCTGCCTGCGCAGGTGCTCGAGCATCCACTCGCCCGGCGTGTCGGCGAACATCCGGTTCTCCACCCAGCCGTCGGCGTGGTTGCCCACCCATCGCGCCTCGCTCGGGAAGACGCTGATCGGCTCGCCCTCCAGCGGCAGCAGCACGTACGCGTAGCGGTGGACGATGCGGAAGCCCGACAGGTAGCGGACCGCTCCCTCGAACCCGGTGTATTCGTTCGCGCAGGCGATCAGCGCGTCCGCGCCGGCGTCGGCCAGAGCGGCCCGGACGTTGGCGTAACGACGCTCGACGTCGGCCTGCGAGGTGTTCACTGCGGTTGAGTCCACGAATGCTCCAATCCCTTGATCAGTGCGGCGATCGCTTCGTTCAGTGGCGTCGGGATGCCCTGCTGCGCGCCGAACGTGACGATCCCGCCGTTCATCGCATCGACCTCGGTGGCGCGCTGCGCCAGCACGTCCTGGAGCATGCTCGCACGGTGCTCGTAGGCGACCTTGGCCGCGTGGTCGACCAGCTCGTCGGGGTCTGAGTCGAGCGTTATCCCGAGCGACTGCGCCACGGCCACGCCCTCGGCCACGAGGTCGCTGACCAGCTTGCGCGTGCCCGGTAGCTCACACACCCGGCCGTGCGTCAGCCCCGTCAATGCTCCGATCGGGTTGGTGGCCGCGTTGAAGATCAGCTTTGTCCACTGGGCGCCGCGGGCGTCCTGGAGCGCCTTGGTGTTCATCCCGCCGGCGGTGATTGCTTCGGCCAGCCGCGTGACTTCGTCCATCGAGGCCGGCTTGGGCTCGAACGGCCCGAGCCAGGTGTCACCGCCCGTGTCCATGTTGACCACGCCGGGCTCGACCACGTGCCCGGCCGGGAAGGTGGTGCCGCGGATCACGCGGGGGACGTACTCGGCGATCACCTCCTCGTTGCCGACGCCGTTCTGGACCGAGGCCACGGCCCCGTCCTCGAACAGCTTCGCCGTCGACTCGATCGCCGAGCGGGTGTAGAGGCTCTTGGTGGCCACGATGCCGAACTCGCACGGCGGGATCTCGGCCACGTCGGTGGTGGCGCGGACCTTGCCCACCATCTCGGCGTGGCCGGTCAGCCGAAGGCCGTCGCGGTTGATCGCCGCGACGTGCGGCTCGACCACGTCGTAGGCCCACACCTCGACGTCGTCGACCTGGGCCAGATGGGCGGCGAACAGGCTCCCGATCGCGCCGCTGCCGACGATGCAGACCCTCACATCCTCACCTCCTGGGGGTTTGGCCGGCTCGGAGACCACGAGGTCTCCTTGGCCTTGATCATCCGGTACATGGCATCGGTGAACGGAACCTCGATCGACCGCTTGCGCGCCTCCCTGACCAGCGCTCCGGCGATGAAGTCGACCTCCGTGTGCCGGTGCGCCAGCACGTCCTCGAGCATCGAGGGGAGGTGGGCATAGTCGCTCGCGCCCGTCTCGCCCCGCGCGACCGCGAGCCGGTTCATCTCCCACGGGTCCTCGTAGAGCTCGACGCCGGCGGCGGCCGCGACGCTCTTGCCCTCGTCGATCAGCGCTTTGACCAGCGGTCCGAGCGCCACCGGTCCCTCGAGGTCGGCGAACGAGTACACGTGCGGCAACTCGGTCAGGGCGGCGACGCCGTTGATCGCCGAGTTGAAGATCAGCTTCGACCACTGCGCCGGGAGCAGGTCGGGCATCGTCTCGGCCTTGAGACCGGATGAGTTGATCAGCGCGCCGACCGACGCGACGATCTCCATCGAGGTGGCGGTTGCCGCCCACGGCCCGAGCCACGTCGCCGTGTCGAGCTCGTACTCGACGCGGTGGTCGGAGTGGCGGTTGCCGCTCATGAACGTCACGGCCGAGATCAGCGGCCAGTCGCCGTGGTGGGCTACAACTTCCTCGGCGCCGAGCCCGTTCTGGATCGTCATCATCGTCGCGCCCGGCGAGACGCCCCGCAGCCGCTCGGCCACAAGCTCGAGGTCGGTCGCCTTGACGGCCAGGATCCCCAGGTCGAACGGCGCCAGCTCCGCCGGGTCGGTGGTGGCGCGGACGCGGGTAAGGAGCTCGCTCTTGCCCGAGACCTGAAGCCCCTCGCGCTCGAGCGCCTGCGCATGCTCGGGGCGCCTGACCAGCAGCGAGACCTCGCACACCTGGCCGAGGTGTCCGGCCAGCAGGCTGCCGATCGTGCCGGCGCCGATCACGCACACGCGCTGGAGCGCGCCGGCGCCCGGGAGCGGGCTCGCGCCCGGGAGCGAGCCGGCGCCCTCAGCGGCCATCGACCAGCTCTCGGAACTCCTCGTCGGTGACGAGGCCGTGCTTGCGCGAGCCGAGCTCCTTGACCGAGGCCAGCAGCGCGGGCCAGCTGTCCTCCGGTCGCTCGATACCGAGGTCGGCGAGCTTGATCCGGATCGAGTCGAGCCCACTCTTCTTGCCCAGCACGATCCGCCGCTGCGCCCCGAGGATCTCCGAGGAGTAGGGCTCGATCGCCGGCGGGTCGTGGAACTGGCTCGCCACCGCGCCGCTCTCGCGCGTGAACAGGGTCTCGCCGGTCAGCGGCTTCCACGGCTCGAGCGCGTAGCCCGAGGTTGTGCGGACCAGCTCAGAGACGGCGCGGATCCGGTCAAAGCGCAGGTTCGTCCCGATCCCGTACAGCGCTTCGAGCGCCAGCGCCACCTCGCCGAGGTTGGCGTTGCCGGCCCGCTCGCCCATCCCGTTGATCGTGCCCTGGACCCAGCTCGCGCCCGCGCCGACGGCCGCGATCGCGGCGGCGGTGGCCAATCCGAAGTCGTTGTGGCCGTGCCAGTGCACGGGAACGTCGGAGCCGACCCACTCGCGCGCGCTGCCGACCAGCAGCGCCGCCGCCTCCGGGGTGACCGCGCCGAGCGTGTCGACGATCGCGATCTCGCTCGCCCCGGCGGCAACCGCCTCCTTGTAGACGCGCTCGAGGAACGACAGGTCGGCTCGCGAGCCGTCGACGCCGAAGAAGCACACGGTGACGCCGTTCTGGCTCGCGTGCGTGACCGCGTTCACCACCCGCTCAAGCAGCTTCTCGCGCGAGATCCCGTAGGCGCTCAGCTTGCCGTCGGACACCGGCGACTCGATCACCGCCGCGCGCACGCCGATCTCGAGCAGCGCGTCGACGTCGGCCGGGACGGCGCGCGCGAACCCCCAGATCGCTGCCTTCAGGCCGGCGGCGGCGATCGCCCTGAAGGCCTCGGTGTCGTCCTTGGAGACGCGCGGGAAGCCGGCCTCGATCCGGTCGATCCCGAGCTCGTCGAGCGCCCGCGCGATCTCCAGCTTCTGCTCGGGGTCGAGCGCCACCCCGACGGTCTGCTCGCCGTCGCGCAGCGTCGTGTCGTACAGGCCGACGCTTGCCGGAGCGCCGGGGCGCTCACCGGCCGCGCGGCGGTTCAGATCGCCGGTCCAGATCTGCTGCGAAGGGATCATGACAATCCTCGGAAGTCGTCGGGATAGGTGCCGAGCCGCTCGGATCCGGAGGCGGTGACGAGGAAGTTGTCCTCCACCCGCAGCCCGCCGCCGCCGGGCCAGTAGGCCCCGGGCTCGACAGCCATCACCATGCCCTCGCGCAGCTCGCCGGATCCGGCCTGGTGAGCGTACGGCGGCTCGTGCGCGCGGGCGCCCACGCCGTGGGCGATCGGGTGTGAGG
>DATCNP010000082.1:0-34177 GCA_036565205.1 Solirubrobacteraceae bacterium
AACTGCATCGTCTTCACGCTCAAGGACGGCCGGGTGACCGACGGTCGGGAGCACTTTGAGGACCTCTACGCGTGGGACGAGTTCTGGTCCTAACTCCGCCGGCGCGAGCCCGGCAGGTCACGCAGCGGCTCGCGGCTTGCGCGCTCGAACGCTGGCTGCTCACTGCCAGATGCCGGCTTCTCCGTTGTCGCCTCAGCGGCCGCCGCGTCGCGGCTGCTGCTTCAGGTGGCCGCCGACGTGGAGCAGAACTAAGCTTCCCCGGCGATCAGGCCGGCGACGTGGCCCCTGGTTCGTGAATGCGGCAGTGACGCGGTAGAGAGCCAGCTCTTCCGAAGCTCCTCACGAGCGAGAGCCAGGCTGGAGTGTTCCGCATTCGCCTGGCGGAGCGGTTGTCTGCTGGCCGGGCCGGCGGACGCCTGCTGCTCGTCCGTCTGGGCGGGAGCCGTGGCCTCACGTAGTGCTTGGCGGACGAGTTTGATCTGCTCACGCGCCTCGCGCATCGTCAGCCCGCGCAGTGCGGCGGGCCGTTCAGCTGGGCATTTCGTGCGTGCCAGCGCTCGGTCGGTCGGGGCCGACGCGCGGCGGTGTGGGGCGATCCGAAACGCGGGAAGGTTGGTGTTGGCGTAACGGCCACGGATGCTCCATTTCTCCGCGCGGTTGTAACGCCGATCGGCGTCATAAAGCTGGTTCAGGGCGGCGCGGACGCTTGCGGCAGCTCGGTGCTGGCGGCCCTGAAGCCCGAGCGTGTAGCGCAGCGGAGCAGCGAGGTAGAAGTCGATCGCGTCGTCATAGCTGTCGCGGTGGGTGCCTTGGAGCCACGCGTAAAGCCGTTGTCCGACGGGCCGCAGGTGAGCCCAGACGAGGAAGTCAAGGCGCACGACCTCTCCGTGAGCGATCTGATCGCGAAACCACTCCGCGAGATAGATCCGGATCGTCGCGCCGCCATCGTCAGCGCCGCCACCAGCGTCACCCTGCGCGGTCTGCAACGCGTCCTCGTCTGACAGATCACACAGCGCCTGCTGATAGCGCGCTTGCTCGACCCAGCGCCCGTTCGGGAGACGCCGCTCGACGCGGTCGACCGGAGATCCCGGGATCGCGAGAGCCTCGTTCGGCTTGGCTCCGTCCTTCGGCGAGTTCACGGTGGCCGAGAGCTCGACCTGCTCCAGCTCGGCCAGCAGGCGGTGCATCTCGCCGACGTCTTTGCCGCCGAGACGGCGGCGGCCCGTGATCAGCTGCGCGAGCTCACCCGCGGTCGTCTCCGCATACGGGTGAGCGCTGGGGTTGCGTGAGTGCCAAAGCCCGCCCGCGGCGGCGAGAATCCCCACGTGGCCGGCGCGCAGGGTTTCTGAGCACGAGAGCCGCCCATAGACGTCTTGGCCGTCGTTGCGGCCGCGACGGTGCGTGTCGGCCGAGGTCGGCAGTCGCTTGGCGATTGCCCGTGGAATCTTCCCTACGAGTCCGTCCAGGCGCTCGCTGCGACGCTGCCCGTAGGCGCGCTCTGGGCGAGGGCGGCGGCCTCGCGGCCGGCCGTAGCCGACGCACTGGAGGATCTCCAGCGCCTGATCGAGCTGCTCGGCCTGCTCGCAGAACAGCTCGCGCAGCTCCACGCGCTCCTCGTCGCGTAACGCGGCAGGGGGAGACCGCCGAGCCGAGCTGGTAGGAACGTCCTCGCGAGAAAGCGCACCGTGAAGTCGCCGGCCAGCTGGTCGACGCGTTCAGCCAGGTCGTACGGGGTGACGCCGGGATGGCGGCCGCGCAGCGGCAGAAACCGCCAGCGGTCCACCGTGCAACAACGCTTGGTCTTCCGACCCGACCCGCACAGACAGACGTCGCTTGCTCCGGGCGGGGTGCCCGGTGCGTCGAGGTTGATGTGACTGAAAGCCATCGCCAACCCCGCAACAGGGCCCGGGGCTCGCGATGGACCTCAGCGAGGACAAGCGGGCGCAAAGCGACACGCCGGTCGCGTGTCCGTCCGCAATCCGGCTACACTTCCCGAACTGAGATTTTGCGGCGCTGGAACGCGCCTATGTTCTGGAAGACCGGGCGGCTACCCGGTCTTTCTCGTTTACGAGGTCGCCACGCAGTGGTGGGCCCCTGCAGGCGGCCACGAGCTCGTCGCCAGCCTCACCCGGTGACGGCCCCGACCGCAGTGCTCGCTTAGGCAACGCGCGGCACGGTTCACGGCCAACCCCGCGGCTGTTGCTTGGCAGGTCGCTGTCGGCGCCTCGCCGGCCTGCGTCCCGCCTCACGCCAGCACTTCCTTAAACGCTTCGCCGCCGCGCCGACCAGCGATCACGATGCAGCGCTCAGCCAGCATCCACGTGACGGTCCCGCGGATCCATGGATGTCCGGCAAACGAGCCATACCGATCCCACACCGGCCCTTCAAGCGCGAGGGCCAGCTCATCACGACCGCGGCACCGCTCGACGTCAACGAGGTCCTGGCCCTCGAGGTGGCTGAGCGTGACGGCGCCGGTTGTGCCCCCTCGGCCCGCGCGACCCGAAAACGGGACGACCGCGACCATCGCACCCCGACGCTGTAGATCCTCCCACACGGCTTGGCGGGTTGCCAGCTCCCGCCGCCCAGCTCGCAGCCGAGCCGCATGTGGCTGAGAAGCCTCGCGTCCGGACGGAGTACAGCACGGCTCTTCAGACAACGCCTTGCAGGTCGGGCACGCCCGCTCCCGCCAGCCCCGCGCGATATGCAGCGCCTGCGCCTGACTCGGACGATTCGGAGACCCGTACGCGCTTTGTCTGCAGCGCGCGCCAGGCGCCGCGCTGCATTGCGGGCACCACTGATCCAACCATGCGCGGCGATCACTCACGGCACCAACCGCCTCGGCGAACCGCGCTGCCATACCCGCGGACGCGATCCTGGTGCACCCCTCATGCACCCTAGGTCTCGCCCGCAACGGCCTATCTCGTCCCGGTCGCCTGACGCAATCCTGCCGCTTTGCAGGGATTTCAGCTTAGTGGGCGATCCAGGACTCGAACCTGGGACCTCTTCCTTATCAGAGAAGCGCTCTAACCGACTGAGCTAATCGCCCGGCGTGGCGATTCTATCCGGACCCGACCGGCGGTTGGACAGCGCCCGGGCGACGGCCCGGCCGCCCGGAAACGCGGCGCCATCACGCCCCGGTAGCGGCGCGGCAACCGCCGGCGCTTTTCAGCGAACCGCCCTGATCCGTAGTCGGCGCGCCAGCTCCAGGGCGTCCTCGACCGACTCGAAGGTCAGGGCTGCGCGATAGCCCCGACTCGCGACGGCGGTGACTTCGAGTTCGCGACCGAGCGCCTGGCCAAGGTCGTCGGAGATCTGCTCGATCGCCGCCTGCTGGTCGGGATGGAGTGCAGCCCGCCGGCGGCCTCGAGCCGGTCGCCGGGCAGCGCCGGCCGAGACCTCGCGTGCGCGCGTTTCGAGCTCGCGGACCGACCATCGCCCGTCGACCGCCGCACGGGCCAGGCTGCGGCGATCCGCGTGATCGGGCACGAGCAGGAGGGCCCGCCCGTGGCCTTCGGTGAGCTCCCCGCGCTCCATCGTCTCGAGCACGTCATCGGGCAGGTCGAGCAGCCGGATCAGGTTCGAGACGGCCACCCGGCTCCGTCCGACGCGTAGTCCGACGTCCTCTCTGCTCAGACCGAGCTCCTCGACGAGCGCCGCACAGGCTCTGGCCTCCTCGATCGGATTCAGGTCCTCACGGGCCATGTTCTCGACCAGGGCCAGCTCGAGCGAGGCCGCATCGTCGTGGTGGCGAACGACCGCCGGGATCGTCTCGAGCTCGGCCAGGTGTGCCGCGCGCCACCTCCGCTCGCCGGCGACCAGCTCGTAGCGGCCGCCCGGCAGCGCACGGACGAGCACCGGCTGCAGCACGCCGCGGAGCTTGATCGACTCGGCCAGAGCCAGCAGGCTCGCCTCGTCGAAGGTGGTCCGCGGCTGATTCGGGTTTGGCACGACCAGCTCGATCGGCAGCTCGCGCAGCTCCTCGGCTTCATCCCGGGGGGCGACCGACAGGATCGCCGCCAGACCGCGGCCCATGCCGCGCGGCTTCTCAGTCACGGGCAGCCACCTCCTTGGCCAGCTCGAAGTAGGCATCAGCCCCCGCGCAGTGGGGATCATGGTGGATCACAGGCTTTCCGAAGCTGGGTGCCTCGCCGATCCGGACGTTCCTCGGGATCACGGTGTCGAAAACGAGCTCCGGAAAATGCGCCCGGACTTCGCGCTCGACATCCTGGGCGAGCTTCGTCCTGCCGTCGTGCATCGTCAACAGCATTCCGGCCACGGTCAGGCGTGGGTTCATCTCCCGCTGGACCAGCGAGAGCGTGTCGAGCAGGCCGGCCAGGCCCTCGAGCGCGAAGTACTCCGCCTGGACCGGCACGATCACGCGATCGGCAGCCACCAGGGCGTTTATCGTCAGGGGCCCGAGCGACGGCGGGCAATCCAGTAGCACGAACGCGAACGCCCCGCGCACGGGCTCGAGCGCGTCCCGGAGCCGCACCTCCGACCCCGCGATCCTCGGCAGCTCCACGTTCGCGCCCGCGAGATCCGGGCCGGCGGGCGCGACGCTCAGGCGCTCGATCGACGTCGGGACGATCACATCGGCCAGGCTCGAGGATCCGACCAGCACGTCGTATACGGTCAGCTCGCGGTCCTTGCGGATGCCCAGCCCAAGCGTGGCGTTGGACTGCGGGTCGATGTCGATCAGCAGCGCTTCGTAGCCCGCCTCGGCGACGCACGCGGCAAGGTTGACCGCGGTAGTCGTCTTACCGACGCCGCCCTTCTGATTGGCGATCGCGTAGACCGTTCCCATGTCGAATGAAGCTATCGCTGTTCGCGGTCAGACGGGGCCGCGCGTGAACCGGCTTGCTCGCGCGAGCGGCCGAGGGGCCGCTTCCGTGCCACACCGGGACGCCGCGGGAAACGCGGCGGCGTCGAGCGCACCTTGAGCAGTGCGTGTAGATGGCGGTTTCGCGCCTGCGGGTAGGGCTTTACCTCGAGTGGCTCCGCCGGCTCGAGTCCGAGCTCCGCCGCGGCCCGCGCCGCGGCCTGCTCCTCGGACGGCTCGCGCTTCCCCCTCCACACGACCAGAGTGCCGCCGATCTTCAACAACGGCGCGGCATATTCGGCCACCACGGGGAGAGGTGCGAGCGCCCGCGCCGTGACCAGGTCGAAGCGCTCGTGGCCCTCGGGCCAGGCTTCGGCGCGGGTGTGGATGGCGGTGGCATTCGCGATCGAGCTCACGCGGGCGGCGTTGACGATGAATTCGCACTTACGGTTGCTGCTCTCGACCAGGCTCACGTGGGCCAGGGGCCGGGCGATCGCCAAAACGAGCCCCGGAAAGCCGGCGCCGGCGCCGAGGTCGGCGATCTCGACCGCGGCGCTGGCCGCTTCGAGTTCGAGCGCGACGAGTGAATCGGCGACGTGGTCCTCGAGGGCACGGCGTGGGTCGGTGACGGTCGTCGGCGCGAGCGGGTCCGCGGCCAGGGTCCAGAGCAGAGTCGCGAGCTGACCCCTGGCCTTCGGGGTCAGCGCATAGCGCTCGCCCAGCTCCCGGATCCGATGCTCCACAAGCTCCCGATCATCGTCCCGCGCCGTCACCGGGGTCAGGGAGCCGCTCGCGAGCGTTCGCGATCGATGTAGGCCCGGTAGCGCTCGTTCATCGCCGCCAGGCGGTCGGAGGCGTACCCGTCGAGCTCGGGCTTCATGTGCTGCTCGAGAATCGGCAGTACCTCGTGGACCAGGGCTGGCCCGCGAGCCATCCACTGGTAATACGAGCGGCCACCGTGGTGGTAGGGGCCATAGAGCCGGGTCGACGGAAAGCGCTCTGCCAGCCAGTGCATCAGCGACTCGTGGCGGACATGCATCCGCAAGCTGATCTGCGGCTGCTTGCCGTCTCCGCCGAACGAGCCCTCGCCGACCAGGATGCCGACGATCACACCCTCCTCGAAGGCGGACAGCGCTCTCACGTTGAGATCAGTACATCAGTTCCGGCGGATACTGTTTCACCGGGGTGTAAAACGTGAAACACCGCCGTGGACCTGTTTCACCGGGGTGTAAAACGTGAAACACCGTCCGGGCGGCCGTCATCAGACGCCGCGGGGCTGCCATCGAATTTTTGACTCGGGGCACTAGTCGACGAGCGGCGCGACCACAAGGCGTCGAGCCGGTTCCTGGCCCTCGCTGTACGTCTCGATGTCGTGGCGGCCCTTCAGATGCTCGTGGATCACCTTGCGCTCGAGCGGAGACATCGCTTCGAGCGACACCGGACGCCGCTCCAGCAGGGCATCGTGCGCGGCCTGGTCAGCCGCCGCCCGCAGGGTCACAGCGCGACGCTCGCGGTAGCCCGCCGCGTCGACGGTGACGGACTTCCTTTCCGCGGCCCCCCGTGTGCTGATCCGATAGGCGAGATGCTGAATCGCATCGATCGTCTGGCCGTGGTGACCGATCAGCAGCCCGAGATCCTCACCGAGGTACTCCCCGGTCAGTCCGTCGGCGGCCTCACGCACCTCGACCGTCGCCTCGACGCCGGCGGCATCGGCGATCCGCTGCAAAACCTCCTGCACCTGCGCCACTTCCTCGCCCATCGCGCACCCGCTACCGGCGACGCCCGGAGCGCTTTTTCTTCTTGCGAGGCGGGGGCGGGGGCTTTCCGCCGCGGGGCCGGGAACCGACCCCTACCGCGGGTTCGTCAGGCTTCAACCGCCCGCGCAGGAGAGCGCCAAGGCCTCCACCGCCGGAGCCGTTGGTGCTCGGACCCGGTTTGTCGCCGTTCACCGGCACCGCAGCAGCAGCGCCGGTGGTGGCGGGCACCGGTGGGACCACCGGCCCGATTCGCCGCTTGACTACGTATTGCTGGGCCATCGTCCAGGCGTTGGTGGTGATCCAGTAGACGATCACGCCGGCCGGAAAGCTGATGATGAACAGCACGAAGATCAGCGGCATGAACAGCATCAGCTGCCGCTGGGTCCGCTCCATCGTCGCGCTCGACATCATCAGGCTGGATCCCAGCTGGGTGCCGACGTAGAGGACGATCAGAACGATCAGCGTCGCCCCGGTCGCCTTGTTCGTCAGATCGCTGATGAACAGGAAGCCGGCGCCGTGGTTCGGGCCACAGGCGACTACGTGAGCTAGATCGATCACGCTGCGGCCGTGCACCACGATGTGGGGCTGGATCTGCGGGCAGATATCCGGGCGCAGGTTCTTGCGCAGCATGTAGAACAGCGAGATGAACACCGGCAGCTGCGCGACCAGCGGCAGGCACGAGCCGAGCGGATTGACGTTGTTCTCCTTGTAGAACTTCATCACTTCCTGTTGCTGGCGCTGCTTGTCGTCCTTGTACTTGGCCTGGATTGCCTTGATCTCCGGCCCCAGGCGCTGCATCTTCTGCATCGATCCGAACTGCTTCAGCGTGAGTGGGATCAGCAGTGCTCGGATCACCACCGTCAACAGCACAATCGACCAGCCCCAGGGCACACCGATGCTGTTGTGGAAGAACTTCAGCACCGTCTCGAACACGTCGATCAGGGGCTGGAAGATGTTCGCTGTGAGGAGCATGTTCAGGCGCTAGGGGCAGTAGCTCGCGATTTGAACAGTCGCTGGTCCTCGACCGGGTCCAATCCCCCACGGCTCCAGGGATTGCAGCGAAGCAGTCGCCAGCCCGCAAGCACGAGCCCGCGCAGTATGCCGAATCGCTCGATCGCCTGCGCAGCGTATTCGGAGCAAGATGGGTAGTACCTGCACCGGGCTCCGAGCAGCGGAGAGAAGGCGCGCTGATAGGCGCGCAGGGGAAGCAACACCAACCTCCGCGCCAGCCTCATTCGGCCTCACTTCCTCCGCCCCCGCCGGCGACGCGGCCGATCAGCTCCGACAGCGCATGGCGGATGCCGGCCAACCCCTCCCGCTCGGCCAGCTCACGAGCGTCCCGTCGGGCCAGCACGACCGCATCGGTTCCGGGTGGCAGCTGTCCACACTCGAGCGCAAACGCCTCCCGCAGCAGACGCTTGACCCTGTTTCGCTCGACAGCCCCGCCGACCTTCCGCGAGACGGAGAGCCCGAGACGCGGTGCAGCCGCCTCCCCGCGCGGGAAGACATACAGGATCAACTCTCGGCCGGCGTGCGACCGGCCCTGCCGGAAGACCCGCTCGAACTCAGCGCTCCGCGACAACCTCGAGCGCCCCGGGCGTGCCCTGGAGCCAGGAGGCATGGCGGGCATCAGACGGTCAGGCGCTTGCGGCCCTTTGACCGACGCCGCTTCAGCGTCATGCGTCCCGCTCGCGTACGCATCCGCGTGCGGAAACCGTGTGTACGCGCGCGCTTGCGCTTCTTTGGCTGATAGGTGCGTTTCATCGCTCACGGCCCGAGAGGGGGAACGGATCAGTATACGCAGGGCCACGAACAGCCCCAGCCGGGCGCTTGCGGATGCCCCCGCGAAGGCTCGATTGGCTTTTTCTCGCGCTTTGCGTCAACGCCGCCGGACAGGCATCGGAGGCTCGGGTCGGCGCTGTTATATTCGCCCGCTCCGGGTCGCCGTATCACCCGGTCCTGATGATCGTTTCCACACGCCCCCGGGAGGGAGTTGCTTGGCGCTGCCTGCGCACACCGATCCAGATTCGGCTTGGCGCGCGATCCGCGACGAGCTCAGGGCTGCGGTCACGCAATCGACTTACGAGATCTGGCTCGCTCGGCTGGAGCTCGAAGCCTGGGATCAGAACACGCTCGCGCTCCGGGCGCCGCCAACGACTGTGGGCTGGGTCTCGAAGCGCTTCAGCCAACTGATCGAGCGCACCGCCGCCCACGTCCTCGGGTGCAGCGTAAAGGTCGTATTCGCCGGCCAGGCGGCCGGTCCCTCGACCGCGGCCGCCGTGGGCGCAGGGCCGACGATCGGGCTCGACAGTGGCTCTGAGGTGCTACTCAACCCGCGCTACACCTTCGACCAGTTCATCATCGGCGACGGGAATCGCATGGCTCATGCCGCGTCGCTCGTAGTGGCGGAGAATCCCGGGCAGGCCTACAACCCACTCTTCCTCTATGCGCCCCCCGGTATGGGCAAGACCCACCTCCTACACGCGATCGGCAACTACGTGCTCGCGTTCGGCGGCGGGGCGACGGTCCGCTACGCGACGGCCGAGGCATTCACGAACCACTTCATCTCCTCGCTGGCGGCGAAATCGCTCGAACCCTTCAAGCGGGCCTACCGGGACACCGACGTGCTGTTGATCGACGACGTCCAGTTCCTCGCCAACAAGGCCAAGACGATCGAGGAGTTCTTCCACACGTTCAACGCCCTGTACGAGAGCGGCCGCCAGCTGGTGTTGACCTGCGACCGTCTTCCCAACCAGCTCACGACCGTCGAGGACAGGCTGCGCGAACGCTTCCAATCTGGACTCGTCGCCGACATCGCGCCACCCGACCTGGTGACACGCACGGCTATCCTGCGAAAGCGCGCCAAGCTGGACCGGATCGCTCTGGCCGAACCTGGCGTGCTGGAGTTGATCGCCGAGCGCGTGAGCACCAACGTCCGCGCGCTCGAGGCCGCGCTGATCCGCGTCGTCGCCTATCACTCGCTGACAGAGCGTCCGATCGATGCCGAGCTGGCCAACACGGTACTCGACGTTATGTATCCTCGGATACGCTCCCGCGTTCCGACGATCGCCGACATCCAGGCCTCCGTCGCCGTCCATCACCACATCTCCATCGAGGAGTTGAAATCGGCCAGTCGTGCCGGGCGCATCTCCTGGGCCAGGCAGGTGGCGATCCATCTCGCCCGCCAGCACACCGGCGCGTCTCTGAGCGTCATCGGTCAAGCCTTCGGAGGTCGCAATCACGCCACCGTCCTGCACGCCTGTAGACGTGTCGCTGAGAGGATCACCACCGATCCCGAGGTGGCGCGCGATCTCGGCGAGCTCTCAAAGCTGCTCGGCGAGGCGTCAGCCGACCGCGACTGTTGACAGACTTCCCTGGCCTGACGCGACAACTTTCCCGCTCCGTGCATCAGTTGGCGCACTTCTCCACAGCTCCTGTACACCTATGACTTCTACCTTCCTTCCGAGGTATTAACCGTGAAGATTTCCCTCGAGCGAGACGCCCTGCTCGGGCAACTGCAGACCGTCAGCCGAGTCGCATCGACTCGCAGCGCGATCCAGGCCCTATCCGGCGTTCAACTCGTGGCGTCCGCCTCGGAGTGCGAACTGCGCGCGACGGATATGGACGTCGGTCTGCGGGTTCCGCTCGAGGCCGACGTCGCCCGCGAGGGCGTCGTCGTACTGCCCGCCCGTCTGCTGCTCGATGTGGTGCGGTCACTGCCGGCGGTCCGCACGTCGCTCGAGCTGCGGCCGGCCGAGCAGGATGTGGAGCTCGTCTCGGGCAACGCCACGTTTCACATCCGCACCCTGCGCACCGAGGACTTCCCTCCCTTCCCGGAGCCAGACCAGGAGTCCACCGTCTCGCTGCCGGCCGACGCCTTCATCTCGACGGCGCTGAAGGTGGCCGGCTCGGCATCGCGCGACGAGACGCGACCCGTGCTTACCGGCATCCTCGTGTCGGCGGCCGAGCGCGAGCTGCGCATGGTGGCCACCGACTCCTACCGCCTGAGCGTCAAGGAGACCACACTCGAGCAGCCGTTGACCTCCGGCTTCGAGGTCAACGTCCCGGCTCGCGCGCTCCAGGAGCTGGCGAGGCTGACGACGCACGGAGAGGACGAGCAGGTCGAGGTCAGCGTGCGGCAGAACCAGGTGCTGTTCACGCTCGGCCGCGTCGTGCTCTCCTCGCGCCTGATCGATGGTCAGTTCCCGAACTACCGCCAACTGCTGCCGGAGAACTTCGAGCACGAGCTTCGCCTGGCCGGCGGCGAGTTGACCGAAGTGGTCCGGCGGATCAGCCTGCTGGCGCAGAAGAACGCTCCGTTGCGACTCGCCTTCAACGCTGGTGAGCTGACGGTCTCGGCGCAGACGCCCGACGTGGGGGAAGCGCTCGAGTCGATGCCGGTCGCGTTCCAGGGCGAACCGCTCGAGATCGGCTTCAACCCCGACTTCCTGCGTGCCGGCCTGGAAGCGATCGAGGACGGGGATGTGCTGCTGAAGCTGATCAGCCCCCTGCGTCCGGGGTTGATCGAAGCCGCCGACGAGAGCCGGTTCCAGTACCTGATCATGCCGATCAGGCTGAACGTGTAGGCGCGCTCCCGGGTGCTGGTCCGCCGCGTCACGCTGCGCGACTTTCGCGGATACGAAGACGCGGCGGCCGAGCTCGGCTCCGGCCTGACCGTGATCACCGGGCCGAACGGGGCCGGCAAGACGAATCTGCTCGAGGGCCTGTACTTCGGATGCACGGGTAGGTCGTGCCGGACACAGAACGAACGCGAGCTGGTCAGGTTCGGCGCTCCGGCAACGCGCGTGGTCGTGGCAGCCGACGCGCAGGACGGTGCGCACGAGTTTTCCGTCGGCTTCGCCCCCGGCGAGCCGAAGCGCGCGCGGGTCGATGGCGCCCCGGTGGAGCGGCTGCTCGATGTCTCCTCCCGCCCCCTGGTCAGCGTGTTTCTCCCCGATCGGCTGGAGCTGATCAAGGGCGCCCCGTCACTGCGTCGCGCCCACCTCGACCAGTTTGTCTGCGCCCTGTGGCCCGCTCGCGTCGCCACCCGCCGCTCGTACGCGCAGGCGCTGGCACAGCGGAACGCGTTGATCGGAAGGATCCGCGCCGGCCTCGGCAACCGCGGCTCACTGGCGAGCTGGGACGCGCAGCTCGCCCAGCACGCGATCGCCCTGATGAGTGACCGGCGAAGTGCGGTCGAGACCGTCGCCGCGGCGTTCACACGGCTGGCCTCGGAGCTCGGGCTCGACGGCGATCCATCGGTCACCTATCGCCCGCGCTCGCATGCGGCGGATGCGGAAGGGTTCGCCGCCGAGCTCGCGGATCGGATCGACAGCGACCTGGAGCGTGGATTCACCGGACACGGCCCGCATCGCGACGACCTGGTCCTGCTACGCGACCGCCATGACCTGCGCGCGTACGGCTCTCAGGGCCAGCAGCGTCTCGGACTGCTGGCGCTGCTCCTGGCCGAGCGCGAGGCAATCACTTCGAGGCGCCCCGCGCCGCCGTTGTTGCTGTTGGACGATGTCATGAGCGAGCTCGACCGCGAGCGGCGTGGCGCACTCGTCGAGCTGCTCAAGCAGGGCGGTGGCCAATCGGTCATCACCAGCACTGACCTGGAGCACGTTCCGGGCGCGAACGAAGTCGGAGTGGTGCGCCTGGCCGTCGTGGCCGGCCGCGTGCTCGGCCAGGCGGTGGCGGCGTGAGCCCCCACCGCCGCGGTCCTCGCCAACTCGCCGGCGCGTTCGAATCGCTCACGCGCGAGCTTGCCCCGCAGACACTGCTGGCCGCGGTTCAGCGTGCCTGGCCCGAGGCCGTGGGACCGCTGATCGCCGCGCAAGCACAGCCGACCGCCGAGCGACGAGGCGTTCTTACCGTCTCGTGCTCGGCGTCGGTCTGGGCCCAGGAGCTCGATCTGATGGCTCCCGACATCTTGGAGCTTCTGAATCGGCGCCTCGACGGTGCCGAGGTCAGCCGATTGCGCTGCGTCGCAGTCCCTTAGGCGCGCCCTTTCCGGCCCCTCTGGTGACGGTGGGTTCCGCTGATCGGGACCCCACCGTCGCCTCCGTTCAGGTACGTCCGCTGGTGATCGGCTGTGATTGCGAACGTCGACCATGAGCTGAGGCTCCAGCGCGACAGGCTTGGGTCGACATCGGCAGGATTCGTCGTGATGCACGAGCAGACGTAGCTCGCCTGAGCGAAGTCGGCGCTCAGTGACGAAGGCGCCGTGCTCCAGCGCGACAGGCTCCAGCGCGACAGGCTGTAGTCGATCGAGCCATCGGGTCCCAGCAGGCTGTTGAGCGTCAGGCCGAGGTTGGCCGCCGTCGGCGAGCGCGTGAGCGCGACACGAATCGCATTGATCTCACCCGTCGAGTTGGACTGGACGGCGTCGCTGGTCAGCACGCCCTTGACTTGGTCGGGCGTCCAGTCGGCGTGGATCTGCAGCACGTCGGCGATCAGCCCGGAGATCATCGGCGCCGCAAGCGAGGTTCCACTCGCGACGATGTAGTGCCCGCCGACGACGCAGCTCTCGCATGCGCTCGCGAACACGCTGTCGGGCGCGAGCACCGAGACGATGTGTGCGCCGGGCGCGTAAACGTCGGGCTTCTGCACTCCGTCCTGAGTCGTGCCGCGGCTCGACCAATCCGGGATGCTGTCATCGGCAGGATTGGGCGTGCCGTTCTCATCGGTCGCGCCGACGGTGATCACGTAGGGATCGTTGGCCGGCGAGTACTGGACCGCGTCGCTGGCCGTGCCGCGGTTGCCCGCGGCGGCGACCACGGTGATGCCGTGCTGCCAAGCGGCCTCGACGGCTGCATCCAGCGGATCGGTGGTGTAGGACTGCGGGGTGGTCGAATCCAGCGACAGGTTGATCACCCGGATGTTGTATTGCGCCTGATGGTCGACGGCGAACTGAACGCCGTAGATCACGTTGAGGACGGTTGCGCTCCCGTTTTCGTCGGCGACCTTGACCGAGATCAGGTTTGCTCTCGGCGCGACGCCCACGTACCGGTTGCGGCCGCGGACCGAGCTCGACCCGCCGTCGCTGTTTCCGGCGATGATTCCCGCGACGTCGGTGCCGTGGCCGTAGGTGTCGAGGGCGGTCGTCGCGCCCGAGTTGGTCACCGCGCTGGCCACGACGCGTGAGCTGCCATCGCGTGAGCGGAAGTTGGACAGCTGACCGTCGATCCCGGTGTCGATCACAGCGACGCCCACGCCGGCGCCGGTCACGCCGAACCGCCAGAGCCCGGTGACTCCCAGGGTCTGGTCGTAGGTCGTCTGCAAGGAGCTGCTCGAGACGGGCGGGCTGAGCCCGGGTCCGCTTTGGGAGAAGCTGCCCTGCCCGGGGCCACCCTGGGGAGTGATCTTGGTATTCAGCGACACCGAGTGCACGTCCGGGCGCATCGCGAGGCTGCTCGCCTGCGAGGCCGTCATCTTTGCCGCCAGGCCGTGGATCAGCGCCAGCTCGGCGAACACGCGTCCGCCCGCCGTGGTGGTCTCGGCCTTCGCCGTGCCAGCGCTCACGCCGGAATCGAACTGAACGATCGCCTCGATCGAGCGCGAGGGATGGTGTGCGGCGAGGCTGGCGATCCGAGGATCGAGCGTCGCCGATGAACCGGCCGGGGCCGGCGCGGTACCGAGCGTGGCCGCGGTGCCGGCGCTTGTGGACAGCTGGCCGTCGGCCGCTCCCAATGCGATTGTCGCTACCAGCGCGAGAACGGCCGATGCGATGAGCGCGGACATCCACCGCATGCGCTCGACGATTCCGATCGAAGACGTCATCTCAGGGCAACCTCCGTGTTGCACTTCGTTTACCAGTGGCTGCGAAACTGGCGGCTGGGCGATCTCGCGCTGCGAGACCCCTGGCTTTGCGTGCCCACCTCGCGGCGGGTTTGCCCTGAGCAGGTCTTCCTGACCACTCCTATATGAACGACGTCATCGGCCCGCGCTGGGCCGACCAACAGCCCTCATGGACGCATGTTCGACTCAAGCGGCCGGCGCCCGGGGAGTAAGGGCTCAGGCGACCGACTCGAGCGGGAGCTCGCTGGTCACGGGGCGCGGGCGGCCTAGGTAAAAGCCCTGGCCGTAGCCGCATTCGAGACTGACCAGAGCGGCCGCCTGGTCTTGCGTCTCGATCCCCTCGGCGATCACCGAGACGCCCAGCGTACGCGCGAGCTCGATGATCATCCGTACGAATGACGCCTCCCTGCCGCCGCGAGCGAGGCCGTCGACGAATGACTTGGCGATCTTCAGCATGTCCAGCGGAAGTGTGTGGAGGTAGCTGAGCGACGAGTAGCCGGTCCCGAAGTCGTCGAGAGCGAACCTGACCCCGAGCGCTCGCAGCTCCGCGATCGTCGCCTGAGCGCGCTCGGGCTCGTCGAGCAGGAGCGTCTCCGTGACTTCGAATACCAGCCGGCGGGGATCAACTCCGGTACGCCTCAGCGTCGAGCGGACCCGGTCGATGAGCTGTGGATCCCGTAGCTCCACGGCTGAGAGGTTGACGTGTACGGCGACCTCCGGGCCGGTAGCGCCGGGCAGCGCCCGCTGCACCTGCCAGACGGACGCCTGCCGCGAGGCCGCCTCGAGCACGTACTGGCCGAGCGAGAGGATGAGTCCCGTCTCCTCGGCCAGCGGTACGAACTCGGAGGGTCCCACCAGTCCACGCCGAGGATGTTCCCAGCGCACGAGCGCCTCCTCGGCCACGAGC
The DNA here is from genome assembly GCA_036565205.1 of Solirubrobacteraceae bacterium. GTDB lineage: Bacteria > Actinomycetota > Thermoleophilia > Solirubrobacterales > Solirubrobacteraceae > Palsa-465. The sequence goes on from DATCNP010000082.1 coordinate 15,284, forward strand.
TCACCGCTTTCCAGGTCGACGATCGGCTGGAAGTAGAGCGTGAGCTCCCGGCGCTCGATCGCGAGCCGCAGCTCCTCCTTGAGCCCGTGGCGCTCGAGCACGGCGGCGCCCATGCTCGGATGGAACACCATGAAGCGGCCCTTGCCAGTCGTCTTGGCCTTGTACATCGCCACATCTGCGTCACGGATCAGCTCCTCGGCCGTCGCCCCCCGCCGGTGACTGGTGGAGATGCCGACGCTGACGTACACGGAAACGCTCTCCGAGCCGACCGCTACGGGAAGGGCGAACGCATCCATGATCCGCCTGGCCACGAGCACGGCCGCCGCCTCGGCGGCGCGGCCCTCCTCGATCAGTACGGCGAACTCGTCGCCTCCGAGCCGTGCGACCACGTCCTCGGGGCGCAGGCAGCCCCGCAGTCGCGAGGCCGCTGCGATCAGCAGCTGATCGCCGGCCTGGTGTCCGAGGCTGTCGTTGACGGTCTTGAAATCGTCGAGGTCGATGAACAGCACGCCGACCTCTCCCGGCCCCTCCTTGAGCGCCTCCCTGACGTTGTCGGTGAACAGTGCCCGGTTGGCGAGCGCGGTCAGCGGGTCGTGGTAGGCCTGGTGGTGCAGCTGCTCCTGGAGGTCGCTCAACTGGCTGACGGCCTGCTCCAGCCGGTCGTACTGGAGGGCGACGCTGGCGTTGTTGGCCAGCGTGTCGAGCAGTCTCAGGTCGTCGCGTCCGAACGAGCGCACGACCCCGAAGCGGTTGGCGAGCATGATCGCGCCGATCACACGCTCCTCGCCGGGGAGTGGGGCGACCATCGCGTGGGTCACGCCGCGCCCCTCCAGGTAGCGCTGCAGACGTTCGCCGCCGAAAGGCGAATCCAGCGTGAACGCCCCTGGTCCGGCTCCCTCGAGGAGGGTGCGCAGCTCGTCGGCCACTTCGGCGTCGACCGGCTCCATCAGCTCCCGGTAGCTGCCCGGTCCGAGGAGCGTGCGAAGCGACGGGTTCTCCTCGGAGCCGAACAGGATGATCTCCGCCAGCTCGGCCCTGAACGCCTCCAGCGAGCGGGCCAGCAAGCCCTCGAGCGCGTGGGCCACCTCGCGTGAGCGCGCCAGTGTGCGGTTGGCCTCGTAGAGAAATTCCAGGCGCTTGTGGCGCTCGCGCTCGGACAGGTAGGCGCGGTAGGCGGCAAACAGCGTCGCCGCCGGCACGAGGAGCAGCGGCAGGGCCCTGGGGTCAGCCGCCGTGATGATCACTCCGCACAGCCCCAAGCTCACGTTGCTCATCGTCACCACGACGTCCATCGAGAGCATGTGCACGATCGTCCGGAGACGGATCATCCCCTCTGACAGCGAGATCGCCACCGCGATCAGCAGCACGGTGACCAGTCCTGAGGTCTGGGTGGCGATCAGCGCCGCGGCCCACGTCAGCGGTACCACGGCACCGCCCGCCGGAGCGATCGCATGGATGACGAGCACGGCGATGCAGGCGTGGAGCGCGAACTGCGCGAGGTTGAACATGAACTTAACCGCCGGAAGCTTGCGGTCCAGTAGCAGCACGAGCCCGCTTCCGAGCAGGCACCCGAGGACGACTCCGTCGGCGCTGCAGAAGATCAACCCGAAGACCAGCGGTATGTCTCCGAGCGAGAACGAGTGGGCTCCGCGACGAAAATGCAGGTGCACGATGCAACGCTCGGCCAGCGCGAAAGCGATACCCACCAGCCACCAGGGGAGGTGGGGACGGGCGACCGCCTGTAGCCCGGACACCGGCCCGGCGTAAAGGGCCACTGCCGTCGCCAGCACGGCTATGTTCAGGGTCCATACCGGGAGCGTTCGTCGCTCGCGACCGGTGGGGCGTCCGAGCCTTTCGTTCCCCGGATGCGCAGGTTGCGTCGCGATGTCGGCGGTCATTTGTGTTCTCGCCGACCCCTCTGGCCGGCCGCTTTCCCGGGGTAAACATCGGCGCTGGCACGCGAAAGCTGAAGGTCAGTAGACGGACAGCGCGGGACCGGCACGCCGGGCATTGCTGCGCCGACCGGAGCGCAGCACCGGCGATCCGTCGCAAGGGCCGCGCTAGAGTCGCGCCGGCAGGCTAGGTTTCCCGCGTTTTGCAGGGAAAAATCGCCAGCCTCGGACACCGGTTCCGGGGTCCGCTGTGCTATCCTTTAGTACACCAACTCTCGATGGCCCGGCGCGGCGGCAGACGCGCGATTACGGGCCGTCTCGAAGTCATCGGAGGATCGTTGGCGAACGACGATGGCGCCCCACGGCGCCCAGACAGCAAAACGAGTTACGACGCCCAGGACATCACCGTCCTCGAAGGTCTCGAGGCGGTGCGCAAGCGTCCGGGTATGTACATCGGCTCGACCGGTCCCCGCGGCCTTCATCACCTTGTCTACGAGGTTGTTGACAACTCTGTGGACGAGGCTCTGGCCGGCCATTGCACCGAGGTCTTGGTGACGATCCATCCGGACAGCTCGGTGACCGTGGTCGACGACGGTCGCGGCATCCCCGTCGCCGTGATGGCCAAGGAGCAGCGGCCGGCAGTCGAGGTTGTGCTGACCGTGCTGCACGCCGGCGGGAAGTTCGGGGACGGCGGCGGCTACAAGGTGTCAGGAGGACTGCACGGAGTCGGCGTGTCCGTGGTCAACGCGCTGTCCGAGCGGCTGGACGTCGAGGTTCGTCGCGACGGGCACGTGTTCCGCCAGACCTACGAGCGCGGCAAGCCGCTCGGCGATTTGAAGCAGGGCGAGGCGACCAAGCAGACGGGTACGACGATCACCTTCCTGCCCGATGCCGACATCTTCGAGTCGCTCGACTACGACTTCACCACGCTCGAGCAGCGCATGCGGGAGACGGCATTCCTGACCGCCGGGCTGAAGATCACGCTGGTCGACCTGCGCGGCGAGGGACATCGGGCCGAGTTCCGCTACGAGGGCGGGATCGTCGACTTCGTCCACTACCTGAACGAGAACAAGGAGCCGATCCACAAGAAGGTGATCGCGTTCTCCGGCGAGAGTGACGAGGGAGCGCTCGAGGTCGCGATGCAGTGGAACGCCTCCTACCAGGAGTCGGTGTTCTCGTTCGCGAACAACATCAACACGATCGAGGGTGGCTCGCATCTGTCCGGGTTCCGCTCGGCGCTCACCGGCGTGCTCAACAAGTACGCCCTCGATAAGGGATTTCTCAAGGAGAAGGACGACCGCCTGGCCGGCGAGGACGTGCGCGAGGGACTTACGGCTGTGGTCTCGGCCAAGCTCACCGATCCGCAGTTCGAAGGTCAGACCAAGACAAAGCTCGGGAACCCGGGCATGGCGGGGTTCGTTCAGTCAGTCGTCAATGCTCGCCTGGCCGAGTTCCTCGAGGAGAACCCGCGCGACGCCAAGGACGTGATCACCAAGGCGGTCCAGGCGGCACAGGCGCGCTCAGCCGCGCGGAAGGCCCGCGACCTGACGCGACGCAAGTCGGCGCTCGAGAACTCGACGCTGCCGGGCAAGCTGGCGGACTGCTCGGTCAAGAACCCGGCGCTCGCGGAGCTGTTCGTGGTCGAGGGCGACTCGGCCGGCGGCTCGGCGGTGAGCGCTCGCGACCGGAGCACGCAGGCGATCCTCCCGCTGCGCGGGAAGATCCTCAACGTCGAGAAGAGCAGGATCGACAAGGTGCTGGCCAACACGGAGATCCAGGCGCTGATCACGGCGATCGGCACCGGCGTCCGGGACGAGTTTGATCTGGCCAAGGCTCGCTACCACAAGGTCGTCCTGCTCACCGACGCGGATGTCGACGGCGCCCACATCCGGACGCTCGCGCTGACGCTGTTGTTCCGCGAGATGCAGCCGCTGATCGAGGCAGGTTACGTGTACATCGCCAAGCCGCCGCTCTATGCGCTGCGGCAGGGCCGCAAGCACCGTTACATCGAGCGCGAGTCCGAGCTCGAGGACATTCTGCTCGGCGACAAATTCGAGAAGATCGAGGTCTTCGACCGTTTCAACAAGCAGTTCAAGCTCACCGACACGCGCTGGAAGCGCTTCTCGCGCCTGCTCAAGCAGCACGAGGGCTGGGCTTCCGCGCTCCGTGCGGCCCACGGTCACGGGATCGTCTCCTTCATGCACGAGGGCCGACTGCTCGAAGAGCGGATCACCGACGCCGACGGCCTGCTGCGCCATATCCGCAAGGGGTCGCAGAACGGCGAGCCCTACCGGACCGAGCTGCTCTCGGAGGACCCGATCGAGCTGGTCGTCCGGACGATCGAGGCCAAGTCGGGTCTCGCCAGCACACACCACGTGCGGCGCGCCGCGCTCGAGGCGAACGAATATCAGCATCTTGCCGACGTCCACGCCGACCTCGAGGGGCTGGCAGGCTCGCCGCCGTTCTCGGTCCGGCTCGGCGAGCAGCGCAACGAGGCGCGCAGCTTCGACGAGTTGCGAGCGGCGATCCTCACCGTCGCGCAGAAGGGTGTCGACTACGTCCGCTTCAAGGGCCTGGGCGAGATGGATGCCGACGAGCTGCGCGACACGACGATGGATCCGGCCTCGCGCACGCTGGTCCAGGTGACGATGGAGGACGCCGCCTCGGCCGACCACGTGTTCTCGATGCTGATGGGCGACAAGGTCGAGCCTCGGCGGGCATTCATCGAGGAGAACGCCCGCCTCGTTACGAACCTCGACGTCTAGGAGGAACTCGTGTCTGCAATCGACACCATCGGCGGTGGCAATATCGAGCCGCGCGGGCTCGAGGAAGAGATGCGCTCCGCGTATCTCGACTACGCGATGTCGGTCATCGTCGGGCGCGCCCTGCCCGACGTACGCGACGGCCTGAAGCCCGTTCACCGCCGGGTCCTCTACGTGATGAACGAGCTCGGCCTTCAGCCGGGCCGCAAGCACGTCAAGTGCGCCCAGATCGTCGGCGAGGTGATGGGCAAGTACCACCCGCACGGAGACGCATCGATCTACGACACGCTGGTGCGCCTCGCGCAGGACTTCTCGATGCGCTATCCGCTCGTCGACGGCCACGGCAACTTCGGCAACATCGACGGATACGGCGCCGCCGCGATGCGGTACACCGAGGCTCGCCTCGACCGTCTGGCGACCGAGATGCTGCGCGACCTCGACGCCGACACCGTCGACTTCACGCCGACCTACGACGGCACCCGGCAGGAGCCCCTCGTGCTTCCGGCGCGCTTCCCGAACCTGCTCGTCAACGGCTCCTCGGGGATCGCTGTCGGCATGGCGACGAACATCCCGCCGCACAACCTGCGTGAGGTGATTGGGGCCACGATCGCCTACATCGACGACCCGGAGATCGATGTCGATGGCCTGACGCGGCACATCAAGGGGCCTGACTTCCCGACCGCCGGCACGATCCTCGGCCGCGACGGGATCCGGGACGCGTACGCCACCGGCCGCGGGCGCGTGCGGGTGCAGGCCAAGGCGCACATCGAGCCGATCGGGCAGGGCAAGGAGGCGATCATCGTCACCGAGCTCCCGTTCCAGGTACGCAAGGGCGGTGACGGCGGCCTGATCCTGAAGATCCGCGACCTGGTGGTCGACAAGAAGATCACCGAGATCAGTGACCTACGTGACGAGTCCGACCGCCACGGAATGCGGATCGTGATCGAGCTCAAGCGCGACGCGATCCCCAAGGTGGTGCTCAACAAGCTCTACAAGCACACGCCGATGCAGACCACGTTCGGCGTCAACATGGTCGCGCTTGTCGACAACGTGCCGCGCACGCTGTCGCTGCGCGAGATGATCGGCCATTACGTCGACCACCAACGCGAGGTCGTCGTGCGGCGCACGCAGTTCGAGCTGCGCCGAGCCGAGGAGCGCGCGCACGTGCTCGAGGGATTGCTCGTGGCGCTGGAGAACCTCGACGAGGTGATTGCCCTGATCCGTGGCTCGCGCGATCCGGAGACCGCGCGCAAGGGTCTGGTCGAGCGCTATGAGCTCAGCATCGTCCAGGCTCAGGCAATCCTCCAGCTGACGCTGAGCCGGCTTACCGCGCTCGAGGCGGACAAGATCAAGCAGGAGCATTCGGACCTAGTTGAGCGGATCAAGGAGCTGCGCGAGATCCTCGGCGACGAGGACCGGATCAACGCGCTGATCAAGGACGAGCTCGCCGAGATCGCCAGCGCCTACGGCGACGAGCGCCGTACCGAGATCACCCATGCCGAGGGCGAGATCGACATCGAGGACCTGATCGCCGACCAGCAGATGGTGATCTCGATCACCCACTCGGGCTACATCAAGTCACTCCCACTCTCGACCTACCGCCAGCAGCGCCGGGGCGGGATCGGTGTGACCGGCATGGACATGAAGGACGAGGACTACATCGAGCATCTGTTCGTGTCATCAACGCACGACTACCTGCTGTTCTTCACCAACCGCGGCAAGGTCTACCGGCTCAAGGTCTACGAGCTTCCGGAGGCGTCGCGGACGGCCAAGGGCCGCGCACTGGTCAACCTGCTGCCGCTGCGCGAGGGCGAACGCGTGCAGTCGGTGCTCGCGACGCGCGACTTCACCGAAGGCAGGTACCTCGTGTTCGCCACCCGCAAGGGGCTGGTGAAGAAGACCGAGTTCCTGGCCTACAACACCCCGATCAAGGCCGACGGGATCATCGCGATCAACATCCGCGACGACGACGAGCTGATCGCCGTTCGGCGGACCAGCGGCGACGACGACATCATCATGGTCTCGCGCTCGGGCAAGGCCTCCCGCTTCGCCGAGACCCAGGCCCGCGCGATGGGCCGCGACACCTCCGGCGTCCGGGGCATGAACGTTTCCCAGAAGGGCAATGCGGTACTGGCGATGGACGTGGCACGCGATGACGACGAGTTGCTCGTGGTGACCGAGAACGGCTACGGCAAGCGCTCCGCGCTCTCGGACTATCCGGTCAAGGGTCGCGGGACGATGGGCGTCAAGACGATCACGCTGACCGAGAACAAGGGCGCTCTCGCCGGCGCGCTCGTCGTCCGCGAGCACCAGGAGCTGGTCTTCATCTCCCAGAACGGGATGGTCCAGCGAACCTCGGTCCGCGGCATCAATCGCTACGGCCGCGACTCCCAGGGCGTGAAGGTGATGAACATCCGCGACGACGACCAGGTCAGCGCGGTCGCGCTGGTGGTCGAATCCGAGGCGGCGACCGCGGCGACTGTGCTCGGTGATGAGGCAGTAGTCCCGGTGGACCCAGACGCCCCCGACTTGATTGACGCTCCGGACGCGCCGGCGGCGGACGAGCCCGCAGACGCTCCAGACGAGCCGGACGAGTCCGAGTGATCCCGGTTCGCGACCCGGGCCCGTCCTGCGCCACGCCCGGCCGCGGCCTCGCCCGCTCTGGCCCGCCTTTGCCCGACGCGCTCAACGGTGGCCTGCAAACGTTTGTGGGCAGCGTTCCGGTCGGATAGGGTCGCGGCTCGCGTTGCTCTAACCGGAGGAGATGCACGCCGTGATCAGAAGACCCTCGCCAGCGATGGTTGTCGCTGCCCTGGCACTGTTCCTTGCCCTGGTTGGCACGGGCTTTGCCGCCACCAGTGCCCGCACCACCCCGCCCAAGAAGAAGCACCCCGCCGCGCTCACGCCCGCAGGGGTGAACAAGCTGATTGGGGCGTATCTGCGCCACCATCATGTCGTCGGCGAGCGGGGGCCGAAGGGAGACACGGGCGCCCCGGGCCTCAACGGGGGCGTCGGCCCTCAGGGTCCGAGTGCGAAGCAGATAAACGTGTCGATCTCCGGCCCAAGGACGCCCTTCCTGATCGCCACCGTGGGTCCGTGGCGGGTCTTCATGTTCTGCAGCGTGGACGTGAGCGTCAACATCCTCGGACCGGGAAGCTTCTTCGGAACTATCTCCCTCGGGGCGCAAAATGCCGATCCGGCTGCCTCCGAGCCGGCGGCGACCACGGTCCTGAACCGCGCGTTGGGCGCGTCTGGGTTCACGGCCAACACTATGAATGCTTCCGGTATGAGTCAACAGGCCGCGACCGACGTGCAGCTGGTCTCGGGCAGCACGATGGAAGAGCTGCACCTGCAGCTCACCGCGAGCCCAGAGTCCGGGAACCCCGCCGGAAAGTGCAGCGTGACCGGCTCGGCGATTCCGGTCACGTAGCCAGAGGGCGACCCGGGCTCCCCTAGTCGCGAGCATACGCTCGGGGGGGGCGACGCGACGGCCCGCGCTCCGCAGATGTCGCGCTCGCCCGCGCCCCGGCCGCCGATACGCGCTTCGACCCAAAGCGCCTGTCTGCGGAGTCGGGCTGTCGTCGCCGCAACCAAACGCAGAGCCAGTTTGTCGCGGCGTTTCGCTATTCTGCGCGTACCAGAGAAAGGAGGTGGTCCGAACTTGTCTGACAGTTTTTGCGGGACCCTGGAGGTGTCCGGCCGCTAGGTCGGAGGCTGACCCCGCTTAGCGGAGTCCCCCCGCGACACCGTCGAGCAGAGCGCCGGGATTAGTCCCTCCGGCACGAGAAGCTCTCAGCTCGGTTTCAAGCAGCCAGAAGTTCGAGAAGGGCGCCGTGGACGCGGCGCCCTTCTCACGTTCGGGCCCGAGCTCGCGAGGTTGGGATCGCGCGAGCGCACCGGCTACGCTCCAGGGCATGTGCCGAAACATTCGAACTCTCCACAACTTCGATCCACCCGCGACCGACGAGGAAGTGCACGCCTCCGCGCTTCAGTACGTCCGCAAGATCAGCGGCTTCACCAAGCCCTCCCAGGCCAACCAGGCGGCGTTTGACCGCGCCCTCGAGGCGGTGACAGCAGCGTCGACGGAGCTTCTGAGCGAGCTGACCACGAACGCGCCGCCGAAGAACCGCGAGCTCGAGGCGGCGAAGGCTCGAGCCCGCTCGGCCGCTCGCTACGCGGCGTAGTTCCGATCGCTAGACCGCGAGGTACGCTCGCCAAGCGGTTGGAATCGTCGGGCTCGCCACGTGGATGAACACGTGGGGGCTCGGCGTACGCGGCTCCCGGGTCAGTTTCATCCCGGCCTGGCGGGGCAGCGCGTTGCCCTTGCGCCGGTTGCAGGGGGCGCACGATGCGACGATGTTCTCCCAGCTCGACGGGCCGCCCTTCGAGCGTGGAACCACGTGGTCGACGGTTAGGTTGGAGCGTGAGCCGCAGTACTGGCAGGTCCAGGCATCGCGAGCGAACACAGCTCGCCGGGTGATCTTCCGGCGGTGTGTGTCGCGGGGGATGCGGACGTAGCTGACGAGCCTGATCACGACCGGCCGCGCGATCGTCGAATTCGCCGAGTGCAAGCCGAACGCCGATTGCTCGAGAATTTCGGCCTTCTCCTTCAGCAGCAGCACAACTGCCCGTCGCACGGTGCAGACGTTGATCGGCTCGAACGTCGCATTCAACACGAGCACCCGGCCAACTTCACGCCCGCGTCGCCGGTGCTCAGAGGGCGACGCGGACCAAGATGGCGCAGGTGGTGTAGAGATGGCCATTGGCGCTCTGGCGGGCAGTGTACCGATGGGTTTGGCGAATTCGACATGCTTATGTGACGGTCGCGGGCCCGACGATCGACACGCTGTCGGCACCCTTGGCAAGCCGTGGTGACTCGGTCAGGAGGAAGCGGCGGGGAACGACCCGAGCACCCGCAGTCTCTCCACCCGAGCCCGCAGACCACTCAAGCCGGCCTCGACGTGAGGGTCGCTGTCACGACCTTCGAGATCGGCGAAGAACATGTATCTGCCGAGGCCCTGCTTGCGCGGGCGCGACTCGATCCGGGTCAGGTTGACACCCCGCCCCGCGAACTCCGCCAGACACGACACGAGCCAGCCCGGCGACTCCGAACCGATGCCCCAGAACACGATTGCCGTCTTCCACGGGCCGATCGGTGCCTGCGTGTCACCGGGACCGCCCGGCGCCGCTCCGACCGGCCCGAGCCAGACGAAGCGAGTCTCGTTGTCGGCCACATCCTCGACGCCGGCACGCAGGATCTGGCACCCGTAGCGTTCCGCCGCCAGCCGGTTGCCCAGCGCCGCCCACGGTTCGTCTTGCGCGGCGACGGCGCGGACAGCATCGGCGGTGGAGCTGCCAGCGATCACGCGCGCACCCGGGAGCTGAGTGCGGATGAACCGCGCGCACTGGGCGTTGGCCTGTGGATGCGAGACGACCACCTCGATCTCCGACAGCTCGAGCGCCGTGCGAGCGATCAGGCAGTGCCGGATGGGATGGACGACCTCACCCAGGATCGCCACGTCCTCGGTCTCCATCGCCAGCGCGTCGAGAGTCGCATTGACCGACCCCTCCAGCGAGTTCTCGATCGGTACCAGCGCTCGCGGCACGACCCGATCGTGGACCGCCATGACGGCGTCGTAGATCGTCGGCAACGCGACCAGCTCGAGCTCCGAGTCGCCGCTCGCGGCGATCAGCGCTTCCTGGGTGAACGTGCCCTCAGGGCCGAAGTAGCCGGCCTGCATCTACCGGCGCCTAAGCCCGCGGGGCCGCCGGTCCGCCGTTGCCCTGCAGCGCGAGTTTGACCGCTTCCTCCTCCTCGGGGGAGAGCTCGAGCTCTCCCCGCCCCTCGCGTACCTGCTTGGCGTATATCCGCGCCTGGTCGCGGTGGTGAATCGACGAGAGCACGAGCCCCGAGCGGGTTGCGTCGAGCAGCGCGATCGACGTCGACTGGCGGCCCGACATCTCGCCGTAGGCGTCGTAGCGGACCAGCGAGTGGTAGGCGATCCCGGCGTCGAGTCGCTGCTCCGCCACCCCCATCCGTTGGTCGAGCCGTCCTGCCACGTCCTGGAGGTACTCGTTCAACGCTTCGAACTGGGCCTGGAGAGCGGCTGCGTGAGCGACCAGGTCCTGCTCGCCGGCGCCGAGCACGGCGCGCTGATCCGATCGCACCCGGCGCAGGCGAAGCGCGAGCACGGCGCTCAGCAGGAGCGCCAGGACGGCTACGGCGCCAGCCGCGAGCGCGACGATTCCCGTGGTGCTGGTCAGGTCGTGCACCGGGGAAAGGATAGGCGCCGAGCCGGAGCCCCGCCGGGCCCCTCACTGACACCCGGCGCCGGCGGAGCTACTGGAACGTGACCGGGAAGGACTGAGAGTTGTTGAAAAGGTTCTTCTCGCCCGGCACGGCGCCGATCGTCGCCTTGACCGTGGAGGTCCCCTTCGGGGGCGGCGAGCTGAGCGTCACCTTGCAGGTCGCGTGCTGCCCGGCCGTCGTCGTCGGCACGACGGTCTGGCCGCTGTCGTTCGTGCCACTGACCGCGACCCGGCAGACCACGTTGCTCTCGTTGTTCGTGCCGCTGTTGGTGAAGTTCAGCGTGAAGGCCGGGGCCGGAGTCGCCGGGATCGAGTTCGGGGATCCGGTCTGGAGCGTCGTGCCGGCGACGCTGACCGAGTCCAGCGAGTGGCCGTGCAGCCCGGGCGCAAGCTTGCCCGTGGTCGTCGAACCCGGGAGCGATACGTGCAGCTCGGTGGCGATGAAGCTCGGCGAGAGCCACTGGAGCGAGGGGACGAACTGGCCGCCGGCGATCGACACGCCGTTGGGGGCGCCGACTGCGATCCCGGCGGCGTGCAGAGCGCTGGCGATCGCCGGTGCCGTGTAGCGCTTGTACAGGACATCGGAGGCGTAGAAGGTCGCGGTCTGCGCGGCGATCGAGCTGATTGCGTCCTTGTTGGTGGAGGTCCCGAGCGCCGGCTGGATCTGTTGCGCGATCGTCGCGAACCCGTCGCGGCGCATCTGCAGCACGATCAGCAGGTCCGTTTGCGCAGGCTTGACCTCGTCGGGCACGTCGAGGCCCTTGGCACGCCCGAGCTGAGCGTCGGCGTTGACCCGTAGCTGATTGATGTTGTTCTGGAGGGTGGTCGTGTTGCTCGAGCCGCCGCCGCTGGAGAGCTGCTGGAACAACTGCGATCCGGTCTGGTTCGACTCCTGGATCAGCGACGAGACGTTGTTGCTGTAGTCCTTGAGCGAGCTGTTCCGGGCGCTGACCTGACAGCTGTGGACGCCCAGCGCCACAAGCAGTACGACGATCAGCAGCGCAACGACAGCGATCGCGCGCCGGACCTGGATCGACTGCTGGTCTGAAGGAGGCCTCCGACCGGGGCCCGAGGTCCGGCGTCCGCGCGGGGCTGTCCGCGGCATCGCCCTGGTGGCCGGCTGAGGCTCGTCCGCGTCGTCGAAGAACGACAAGCTTTATCGCTCCTTGAGGATCCTGGAAAGGTCCAGTATGACCATCGGGACGGCCGGACAAGCAAACTCGCAAGCGAGCCTGCAACCCGGTCGCCTTGGGAGCCGCAGGCGAGGCGCCGCAGGGACCGGGGACATGACGTGGAAAGCTCCACCATGAGCGGGAGTCATCTGCCCACGGCCGGCCAGTCCACGCGTGAGACGCGGCGCATCGGTTCGCGTCTGGGCACCGCGCCGCTCGTGCTCGACCGCTATCGGCTTCATCGGCGACTCGGCACCGGGGCGTTCGGGACGGTGTGGCTGGCACATGATGAACGTCTCGATCGGGAGGTTGCGGTCAAGATCGTCGCAAGGGAGAGAGTGGTCGGCGGTCGGTTCGAACGCGAGGCCCGGGCGGCCGCGCGGCTCGCCCACCCCGGAATCGTGACCCTATACGAGGCCGCCGTCGATGACGACGGCGCCTACCTGGTCTCCGAGCTCGTTCGCGGTGGGACGTTCGACCAGCTGCTGAGCGCCGGCCGGCTATCCGATCGCGATGTCGTCTCGATCGGGATCGCGCTCTGCGATGCGCTCGCTCACGCCCACGCCCATGGCGTCGTTCATCGTGACGTCAAGCCGTCGAACATCCTCGTGCCGGAGCGGCCGCTCACGCCGGCGCAGGTCGCGAAGCTGACCGACTTCGGAGTCGCGCGCGTGGTCGGCGGGGACTCGCTCACCCTCACCGGCGACGTCATCGGGACGCTCGCCTACATGGCGCCTGAGCAGGCCGAGGGACGGGAGGTTGGTCCGAGCGCCGACCTTTACTCGCTCGCGCTCGTGATCTACGAGGCGCTCACGGGCTTGAATCCCGTCCGGGGCGGGACCGCGGCGCAACGTGCCCGCCGCCTCGGCGCCCATCTTCCGCCGCTGCGGCGCCAGCGCCGGGACCTCCCCCGCGAGCTGGGTCAGGCGATCGACCTGGCGCTGCGTCCGCGACCGCGCGAGCGGGGCAGGCTCGAGGAGCTTCGCGGAGCGCTGGCGTACGTGCACGATTGGGTGCAAGACCGTCCGGGCGTGATCGGCGGCGCCTGGCCGAGAGGAGCCGGCGCCGACGGGACAGGGGCCCTGTCCGCCGCCCCCGAACCCCTCGACGCCCGCGGGGCTTTCACCCGCCGCCCGCCCGCGAACCCGGAGCCGGGGCGCCCGGCGGCTGCCGGTGCGGGCGATGACGACGTTGAGCTGACGCCCGCGCCCATTCGCTGGCCGGAGCGCGGCCTCGCCGCCGCCGCGGCGGCGCTCGCCGCGGCTTGGATCTCCGCGCATGCGCTCACTCCGGCTCCGATGGCCCCCGCTGCTGCTGCGCTGATCTTCGGTGCGATGGTGCTCGCGCTGCCGCGCATCGGATGGCTCGCCCTCAGCGTGGCCGTCTTCAGCGCAGCCGCCCTTCAGCACCACCCTGGCATCGCGCTGCTGCTCCTGATCGCCGCGCTCGTGCCGTGCGTCCTGATTCCCCGCTCCGGCTGGTGCTGGCCGCTCGCGGCGGGGGCGCCGGGGCTAGGGTTGCTCAGCTTGGCCGGCGCCTGGCCGGCGCTCGCCGCCCGGGCCCGGACCACGTGGCAACGGGCCGGTCTCGGGGCCCTGGGTTGGCTGTGGCTCGCCCTCGCCGGCCCGCTCGCCGGGCGAGCCTTGTATCTGCCCACTCCGCCCGGCACCGTCGGTCGTGACGTCTTCGCCGGGTCGCTCTCGCAGACCGTGCAGCACGTTCTCGGGCCGCTGGTCAGCTCAGGGGCCCTGCTGGCCGCTCCGGTCTGGGCGCTCGCGGCTGCGACGCTCCCATATCTGGTCCGCGGCCGCTCGCTGATCGGCGACGCGCTCCGGGCCATCGCTTGGGCGGCGTCGCTCCTTGCGGCAACCGCAATCGCACTCGCCTCGGGCGGCTCGAATGCGGTCGCAGCTCCGCCGAGCGCAATCTTGGGTGCGCTCGCGAGCATCGCCGTTGCGCTGGCCCCGAGCGTGATCAGGCTGTCCCGTGGAACTCGCGACGCGAATGGCTTTCGGCCCCGACTTCCGTAGCATGGACCGGCCTGGAAAGGCGCCCCATGAGTGTCCTGAGAAGTCTCGAGAGCAAGATCGCCAGCCTCGTCGAAGGCTCGTTCAGTCGTGCCTTTCGCTCGGAGGTACGCCCGGTCGAGATCGCGCGCAAGCTCACGCGGGAGATGGAGGATCACAAGTCGCTGTCGCTTTCTCGCACCTACGTGCCGAATGAGTACCGGATCTATCTCTCTCCGCGCGACCGTGATCGCTTCTCTGACTACGAGGACTCGCTGGCATCCGAGCTCTCGGGCTATCTGCTCGAGTACGCCCGTCGCGAGAAGCTCTCGCTCCAGTCGCGACCGGTGATCGAATTCGAGACCGATGATCGCCTTGGCCTGGGGGAGTTCGGCATCCAGACTCGGGTGGTGCGCCCGCCTGAGGAGCCCGACGCCGGCCCCGAGCCGCAGGAGTCCGGGCGCACGATGGTCTACAGCACGGCCGGACGGGTCGCCGAGCCGCTCGAGCAGCGCGCCCGCTCACGGCAGGAAACGGCGCTGCTGCTGCTCGACGGCAAGCGGCTGGTGGTCGGCCCGGCCGGCGCGACGCTCGGCCGCAGTCGTCAGTGCGACATCGTCCTGAATGATCCCAACGCATCCCGCACGCACGCGGAGGTGCGGCCGCGCGGCGGCTCCTGGGTGCTGGTCGACGCCGGCTCGACCAACGGCTCGAGCCTCAACGGGCGCCGGATCGACGGCGCCGAGGTGCTCAAGCCCGGTGACGAGATCGAGATCGGGACCTCGCTGATCAAGTTCGAGCTGGAGTAGGGAGGCGTCAGGGCTCGTGCTGCAACCGGTTTCCGTCGGTCTGAAGTTCGGCTTCCTCGCCGTCCTGTACCTGTTCCTGATGTGGGTGGCCTGGAGCGCGCTCCGGGACCTGCGTCGCGGCCGCGGCGGGGTCGTACAGACCGACCGCCCGCCCCCTGCCGACGCCACGGGGATGTACGACGCTGCGACCCTGAGCGAGGTCGGAGATGAGTTCGAGCCCAGACTGCTGGTCGAGCGCGCCGCCGGGCACAAGGATGGCGTCGCCTACGACCTCGGTCAGGGCGCTACGCTCGGGCGCGGAGACGTCGAGATCCAGCTCGACGATCCGTTCGCTTCCACTCACCACGCGCGCATCTCGCGGGAAGGGAGGGTGGTAGTGATAGAGGATCTCGGCTCCACCAACGGGACCTATCTGAACGACCAGCCGCTGGACGGGCCGCAACCGCTGCACGACGGCGATCGGATCCGGATCGGCGACAGCGAGTTCTCCTACTTCCAGTAGCCCAAGTCTTCTCCACGCCGCCCTCATGCTCCGCGCATCCGAGACAACCTGGAAGACCGACACCGGACGCCAACGCCGGGAGAACGAGGACAACGCGTTCGCCCGGGCGCCCGTGTTCGTGATCGCTGATGGGATGGGCGGCGCGCGGGCGGGCGAGGTGGCTTCGAAGATCGCGATCGAGACCTTCGAACGAGATCTTCCCGGCGAGGGAAGCCCTGAGGAGCGACTCGCGGACTGCGTGCGCGAGGCCAACCGCCGGATCTACGAGCAGTCGCGCCCCGAGCACGAGCACGCCGGGATGGGGACGACCCTGACCGCCGCGTACCTCGACGACGCCGACCTGTCGATTGCGCACGTCGGCGACAGCCGCGCCTACCTGTTTCGAGACGGCGAGCTGACCCGGCTCACGCGCGACCACTCGCTGGTCGGGGAGCTGATCGAGCGCGGGAAGCTGACCGAGGAGCAGGCCGCCGGGCACCCGCAGCGCTCGGTGATCACACGGGCGCTCGGGCCAGAGCCGGAGGTCAAGGTCGACACCTGGACATATCCCGTCCGGCCGGGTGACGTACTCCTGCTCTGCAGCGACGGCCTGAACTCGATGCTGAGCGACGAGCAGATTGCCAACGTGCTCGGCTCGGCGCGATCGCTGCAAGACGCAGCCGGCGAGCTGATCGACGCGGCCAATGAGGCCGGGGGACGGGACAACATCACCGTGGTGCTGTGCCGGATGGAGGAAGTCGGCGCGGACGGCTCGCCCGAGCAGGCAACGGCTGTCGGGCTCGCGCCGGCGTCGCACACGTCGCCGCCGGCGGGTGGAAGGTCGGCTCAAACCGTGGCGCCCACGGCGCCCCTGAGCGGGTCGCGAACCAAGGCCCGCGTCCCGCTGGCGCGCAACCAGGGTCGACCGGCGCCGCCGCCGCGCGCGCGGCGGGGGGTGCGGTTCGCCAAGCCGGTCGCAGCCCTGGTGGCGGTCCTCGTGGTCCTGTTCCTCGTCGGCGCGGGCGGATACCTGGCCACGCGGCAGCTGTTCTTTATCGGCACAAACCCAGCTGGTGTGGTCACGATCTACCGCGGCCTGCCCTACGACCTCCCCGCCGGGATCAAGCTGTACGAGACCTTCTACGTCTCGGGCGTTCCGGCTTCGCTCGTGCCCGCCGACCGGCGCAGCAAGCTCCTGGACAACCAGCTTCGTTCGCAATCGGACGCCTCGACGCTGGTCAGGCAGCTGGAGCTCGGAGAGATCACCAAGTGACCGCGCGTAACCGCGAGCTGCTCGGCCTGATCCCGGCCTCGCTGCTCGTGACGGCCGGATTCGCCGGCGTCTTCATCCAGCGCTCCAACGCGCTTTCGAATGTGTCCCTGACCTACGGGGCGATCTTCCTCGGGCTCTGCCTCGCGACGCACATCGTGATCAGGATCACGCTCCCCAACGCCGATCCGTACATGTTTCCGCTGGTCGCCCTGCTGGCCAGCTTCGGCATCGTGATGATCTACCGGATCGACTCGACGCTCGCGCGGCAGCAAGCGCAGTGGTTCGTCCTGGGCCTGGCGCTGTTCGCCGCGACGGTCGTCTTCCTGCGCGATTACCGCAAGCTCGAGCGCTACCGCTACACGATCGTCGCCGTCTCGCTCGGCTTGCTGCTGTTGCCCCGCGTGCCCGGGATCGGCGCGCAGGTCAACGGCGCATACCTCGGCGTCCGGATCCCCGGGCTGTTCATCTTCCAGCCCACGGAGTTCGCCAAGATCGGCTTGGTCGTCTTCCTCGCCAGCTATCTGCGCGACACGCGGGAAGTGATGGTGATCGGCGCGAGGCGGATTCTCGGCGTGACGATCCCTCCGATCAAGCACTTCGGTCCTGTGCTGGTGATCTGGGGCGTCGCCATGCTGATCCTGTTCCTGCTCCACGACATCGGCTCGTCGTTGATGTTCTACGGCGGCCTCCTGGCGATCCTCTACATCGCCACCGGCAGGCTCTCGTTCGTCGTCGTCGGCGTGATCGCCTTCGCGATCGGAGCGTGGTACCTCGGCGGACACATTCAGCATGTCCATGACCGCGTCGACGCGTGGCTGAATCCATTCTCCGCGACGCTCTACCACAAGGTCGGCGGGAGCTATCAGCTCGCCAACGGCGTCTTCGCGCAGGCCGCGGGGGGCCTGTTCGGGCAGGGCTTCGGCGAGGGCACGCTGACGATTCCCGGCTCGCACCCGGCCGCCTTCCTGCTGCCGGCTCCGCAGACGGACATGATCTACGCGGTGATCACCGACGAGCTCGGTCTGTTCGGTGCCGCCGCCGTCCTACTCACCTATCTGCTGTTCATCGCCCGCGGCTTCAAGACCGCCCTGCTGGCGCGGGATACGTTCTCGACGCTCGTCGCCGCCGGTCTCTCGGCGGTGTTCGCGCTGCAGGTGTTCGTGATCGTCGGAGGCGTCACGCGCGTGATACCGCTGACTGGCGTAACCCTGCCCTTCATCTCCTACGGCGGATCTTCGATCTTGGCCAACTTCGTGTTGCTGGCGTTGCTCCTGTTGATCTCCGATCGCTCGCGGAGGCCCGCGTGAGCTGCCAGCGCCCGGCGCGGTCATGAGCAAGCAGATCGTCCGCCTGTTCGGCGTCATCGTGATCCTGTTCACGCTGCTGCTCGTGTTCACCTCGCGGTGGGCGGTGTTCGAGGCCGGAGCGCTCAACAACGATCCGCTCAACAGCCGCACGCTGATCGATGAGCTGAAGATCAAGCGCGGCCGGATCCTCGCTGCCGACGGGACGGTGCTGGCGCGCTCGGTTCCCGCCGGCGGGAGAACCTGGTCGCGCACGTACCCCGGGGCCGGGCTGTTCGCTCAGCCGGTCGGCTACTCGCGCGCGGGGCTCGGCCAGGCCGCCGGATTGGAGCTCTCGCGCGGGCCGGAGCTGCGCGGCCTGCAGACCGGGCTGAGTTCGATCTTCGGCCAGCTGGGCGGCTCGCAGCGCGTCGGCGACGACCTCCACACGACGCTCGACCCCAAGGCCCAGCGAGTCGCCGTGCAGCAGCTGGCGGGTCGTGTCGGCTCCGTCGTCGCGCTCGATCCGCAGACCGGCGCGGTCAAGGTGATGTACGCGAATCCGACCTACAACGACAACAACCCCAATCCCAACCCGAGCCCTCCGAACATCTCGCAGTTCAATCGTTCGACGCAGTCCGGGTATCCGCCGGGCTCGACCTTCAAAGTGGTGACCGCGGTCGCCGCGATCGACAGCGGCAAGTACACGCCCAACTCGATCGTCAACGGCAAATCTCCGGTGACGATCTCCGGCGTGCCGCTCTCCAACGACAACAACCAGAACTTCGGGCCGATCGACCTGACGACAGCGCTGACGTTCTCGGTCAACACCGTCTGGGCCCAGGTCGCCGAGTCGCTCGGGCGCGGGACGATGACCGATTACATGAAGCGCTTCGGCTTCTACGCC
>DATCNP010000083.1:0-1517 GCA_036565205.1 Solirubrobacteraceae bacterium
GGAGGAAACAGGCCAGTCGGCAACGCCGCGCGGCCCAAGCGCCTCCCGCCGACCCTACCGCGACCGCGCCGGCCAAAGTGCTGCTCGGGGCTAAATCCAGCACTCCGGCCGAATGGGTCCAACCGGGCCGGCCACTGGCCACGAGCAAAGCCCGCGGCCGGACAAAAGCAGGTGTACCTCGACCGAGGCCAAGAGTCCTGCTGATCGCCTCAGTGAGAACCTGACGCTCGGCGGTCGGTGTCGTCCGGCTCGTCGGTTTGGCTCTCGGACGGCGGCGGGCTGACTCTCTATTCGCCTGTCGACCTTTGGGTCTGACCGGCTTTTGCCTTGTCGCCCGCCGCCGCCGAGGATCACCGGCGTGACTTGATAGGAGCGTGGCATCGCCCCAACTGAGGTGTGTCCGCCGGAGATCCGCTCCGTCGGCCACAACCAACGAAGGGACGGTGCAGATGATCGTGATCGGGGTGGACACACACAAGCGCTCGCACACGCTTGTCGCGCTCGACGCGGCAACGGGAGCGACGCGCTGGCAGCTGACAATCCCCGCCAGCGACGAAGGCACGCTCGATGCCTTGCGGTTCGCGGGCGAGCTCGACATCGAACGGGTATGGGCGATCGAGGACTGCCGGCACGTATCCGGCCGCCTGGAGCGAGGACTAGTCGCCAGCGGCGATCGGGTGATCCGGGTGGCGCCCGGGCTGACCGACACCTCGAGGCGGTCGGTGCGCGAGCCCGGGAAGTCTGACCCGATCGACGCGACCGCGATCGCTCGCGCGGCGCTCAGGGAAGGGATCGACAGGCTGCCGGTCGCGTTCCTTGACGAGCAGGCACACGAGATCCGGGTCCTGAACGATTACCGCGACCAGCTCGTCAACGAGCGTGTGCGGCTCGCGAGCCGCCTGCGGTGGCACCTCGTGCAGATCGCACCGGAGCTCGAAGCACAGATACGGCCCCAGGGTCTGATCGGCCCGCAGATCCGCGCCAAGGTCGCGCGAGGGCTCGCGCGACTCCCCCGCAGCCCACAAGTCCGGGTCGCCCGAGCGATCCTCAAGCGGATCAACGAGATCTACCGCGAGGAAGGAGAGCTGCTCGCCGAGGTCAAGGCGCTGATCGAAGCGCACTGCCCACAGCTACTCGCCGAGCACGGCTGCGGCACCATCACCGCCGCGATCATCATCGGCCACACCGCCGCGCCAAAAGGTTCGCGACCGACGCGTGCTTCGCTCGCCACGCCGGCACTGCACCGATTCCCGCCAGCTCCGGCAACACCCAACGCCACCGCCTGCACCGCGGCGGCGACCGCCAGCTCAACCGCGCCCTGCACATCATCGCGCTCTCCCGCGCCCGGACCGACCCCGCGACCCGCGCGTATCTCGACCGCCGACACAGCGAAGGCAAAACCAAGAGAGAAGCGATCCGCTGCCTCAAACGACACCTCGCCCGCCGAATCTGGCGCCTGCTCTACACGACCATGCCCATCCCACCAGCCCCTCCGCCCCGACCCACCAACACAGTCG
>DATCNP010000084.1:0-3670 GCA_036565205.1 Solirubrobacteraceae bacterium
GCCGATCACCTTGCAGAGCCGCTCCAGGGTCCTGTAGTTGCGCTCGGTGGCGGCGAGGGCGACGATGTCGCAGGCCTCGGCGTAGTCGACCGTGTCCTCGAGGCGATCGGTGAGCACCGCGTCGCAGTCGGGGACGTCGAAGCTGACGTCGAACTCGAGCCGCTGACCGACCTCGCGCTCGGCCTCGGTCACCCCGTGGTGGGTGTAGATGGAGAGGCCGCGCAGCTCCACCTCGACGCTGGTCTCGGGTCCGTTTCCGTGCGCTTCCATAGCGCGAGAGTATCTCTTGAGATTGGGGGCTCAGACCTAGGTACCGGCTCCGAGAATCGCTCCCACGACCTGCATCCCCTCGCGCACCTCGCGCAGGTCGTGGACCCGCAGCATCTGCGCCCCATTGGCGACCGCGATCGCACAGCTGGCGATCGTGCCGCCGAGCCGCTGGTCAACGTCGGCGCCGGTCAGCTTGCCGATGAAGCTCTTGCGTGACGTTCCCACGACCAGCGGCCGTCCCAGCTCGGTCAGCTCGCGCAGGCGATGCAGCAGCTCGAGGTTGTGCTCGACCGTCTTTCCGAAGCCGATCCCCGGGTCGAGCCAGATCCGTTCCTCCGCTACCCCCTCGCGGCGCGCGAACTCCATCCGCTCGGCCAGAAACGACTTCACGTCATCGACCACGTCGTCGTAGGTGGGGTGCTCCTGCATCGTGCGCGGCGAGCCCTGCATGTGCATCAGCACCAGCTCGGCGTCGTGGTCGGCGCAGAGCGCCGCGATCCCCGGCTCGGCGCGCAGGGCGGTGACGTCGTTGACGATCGAGGCGCCGGCCGCCAGCGCCGCCTCGGCGACCGCCAGCTTCGAGGTGTCGATCGAGATCGGCGTTGCAGCGCCCGCCAGGCCCTCGATCACCGGGCCGACCCGCGCCAGCTCGTCCTCCTCACTGACAGCCGCTGCACCCGGCCGCGTCGACTCGCCACCGACGTCCAGCACGTCGGCGCCCTCGCCGACCAGCTCGCGTCCGCGCTCGATCGCCCGCCTCGGGTCGAGGAACTGGCCTCCGTCCGAGAACGAGTCCGGGGTCACGTTGACGACCCCCATCAGGCGCGGGAGGCGGGCGGTTCCTACCAAGTTGTTGGGGTCTTTCGGCATCGAGGGGGGTAAAGCCGCCACTCGGCACTAAAGCGGGTCGCAGGCACCGACGACATATAGAGAGCGATGTTGCGTTCCCTGAAGATGCTGTTCGCAAAGCAGGACGACCCCTACCTCGGGGTCGACCTCGACCTTGCCCGCAAGATGGCAAGCGTGTTCTGGGTGATGGGCGCCCTGCTCACCGTGACACTGTGGCCGCTCAGCCCGCCCAATGACAGCGGCGCAATCGGCTTCACCGGTTGGGCGGTGGGCAGCAGCGCCGTGTTGGTCGGGGTCTTGATCGCCTACGCAATCCGGGCACGGCCGTCACTTTGGAGTTTCAAGCTGATGCTCGCCGCTGCATACGTCGGCGTCGGCGGCATATCGGTGATGCAGTGGCTGGCGGGCGGCAACGGCGCGCCGTACCTGAGCCTGCTCCTGCTTCCGGTGCTGTTCATCTCGGCGATCTATCCGCCGAGGGCGATGGCGATCTTCCTTGCAGCGGTCGGCTTCAGCCTCGCGGCGCCGCCGATCTACGACGGCCTGAGCGGCAACACGGCTGCCGGCGCGATCGCACCCCTGGTGCTCTGGACCGCCCTCTCGGCGGCGATCCTGCTGCTGATGAAGACGATCCGCGGTCAGCGGATCGCGTTGCGGCACGAGGAGGAGCGGGCCTACAAGGAAGCCCGGCTCGACGAGCTGACCGCGATCGGCAACCGGCGGGCGTTCGAGGAGGCGCTCGACGAAGAGATCGCGCGCGCGGACCGCATGGGGACACCGCTGAGCATGGCGATGGGCGACATCGAGCACTTCAAGCGGATAAACGACGAGTTCGGCCACCTCGAGGGCGACCGCTGCCTGCACCGGGTGGCGGAGGCGATGGACTCGGAATTGCGGACCCCTGACCGTGTGTTTCGCTGGGGCGGCGACGAGTTCACGCTGCTGCTCCCGGGCACCGACGAGGACGGGGCCAATGTGGTGATCCGGCGGGTCCAGGCCAAGGTCTCGGCCGCCTGCCGGCGCCCCGACAACGAGCCGGTCTGGATCCACTTCGCCGCCGGCGAGCTTCGGCCGCAGATGACCGCCACCGAGCTGACCGAGGCCGCCGACCTGGCGCTGATGGCGGAGCGGGCGCGGGACCACCGCGAGCGCACCTAACCGATACGGCTACTGCGCCGGGATTAGCTTGCGGGCACGAGTCGATACCCGAGCGACTAGCAACTAGCTACTAGCGACTAATCGGCGCGCATCTCCGCGGTGCCGCCGCCGGCAAGGCCGGGGCGGGGACGCGGGACTGGTCGCGGGCCCTCGCGATGGGCCGTCTCTGGCTCGGGCGCCGGCTCCGGCTTCGTCGGCTCTTCATCTTCGTCGACGAAAACGTCTTCCTCAGGGACGCCGTCGAGCAATGCAACGAACTGCTCGGCGTTGATCGTCTCGCGTGCCAAGAGGATCTTCGAGATGCGGTCGAGGTGCTCGCGCTTGTCGTTGAGGATGTCCTTGGCGTTCTGGTGGGCGTCCTCGACGACGCGGCGGATCTCGTCGTCGATCTCGCGCGCGATCTCATCCGAGTAGTCGGGCTCAGACGAGAACTCGCGACCGAGGAAGGGCAGCGAGCGATCGTGGCCGAACACGCGCGGGCCGAGGCGCTCGGACATCCCGTAGCGCATCACCATCTGCTTGGCGGTCTCGGTCACCTTCTCGAGGTCGTTGGAGGCGCCGGTCGTGATCTCGCTGAACACGATCTCCTCCGCGGCGCGGCCGCCCAACGTCATCGCCATCGTGTCGGTGAGCTCGGCACGGCTGGTCAGGAACTTGTCCTCCGTGGGCAGCGAGATCGTGTAGCCGAGCGCCTGGCCTCGGCTCATGATCGAGACCTTGTGGACGGGGTCGCTGTTGGGAAGGACGTGGCCGACGATCGCGTGTCCAAGCTCGTGGTAGGCGGTGATCAGGCGCTCCTTCTCGGACATCACGCGGGTCTTCTTCTCCGGGCCCGCAATCACCCGCATGATCCCCTCCTCCAGCTCGTGCATCGTGATCTCGCGCTTGCTGGAGCGGGCGGTCAGCAGCGCCGCCTCGTTGATCAGGTTGGCGAGGTCGGCGCCGGTGAAGCCCGGCGTCTGACCGGCCAACGAGTCGAGGTCGATGTGCTTCGCGAGTGGCTTCCCGCGCGTGTGCACCTCGAGGATCTTGGCGCGGCCCTTGCGGTCGGGCCGGTCGACCACGATCTGGCGGTCGAAGCGGCCCGGGCGCAGAAGCGCGGGATCGAGGATGTCGGGCCGGTTGGTGGCGGCGATCAAGATGATGTTGTCCTTCATCTCGAAGCCGTCCATCTCGACCAGGAGCTGGTTCAGCGTCTGCTCGCGCTCGTCGTGACCGCCGCCCATGCCGGCGCCACGGTGGCGGCCGACGGCGTCGATCTCGTCCATGAAGATGATGCAGGGGCTGTTCTGCTTGGCCTGCTCGAAAAGATCCCTTACGCGCGAGGCGCCCACGCCTACGAACATCTCGACGAAGTCCGAGCCGGAGATGCTGAAGAACGGCACGCCGGCCT
>DATCNP010000085.1:0-2063 GCA_036565205.1 Solirubrobacteraceae bacterium
ATCCCAAAGATCGAGGACGGTCCCTGGCCCGCCTTCCCGGCCGACCTCACCTCGATCGCCCTGGCGCTCGCCACCCAGGCCGAGGGCACGGTCCTGATCTTCGAGAAGATGTTCGAGAACCGTTTGTTCTTCGTCGACAAGTTGGTCGCGATGGGCGCTCGGATCACGCTTTGCGATCCCCACCGGGCGATCGTGAACGGTCCGAGCCGTCTTCACGGTGAGCGGCTCGAGAGCCCGGACATCCGGGCGGGGATGGCGATGCTCATCGCGGCGCTCGCCGCCGACGGCGTTTCGGAGATCGGCAACGTGCGCCAGATCGACCGCGGCTATGAGCGGATCGACGAACGGTTGCGCGGACTGGGCGCGCATATCGAGCGCATCAGCGTCGAGAGAGTTCCTGCGTAGCGGCGTCTGTAAACCGTCGCATCTCGCGCTCCTCGGTCGATTGTCTCGCTCACGTAGGTATCAACTACGCTCGCATCGCCAATCTCCCTGCGTCGCACGACCTGCTCGGTTTTCGACGCCGTTCGGAGTCCGACGATGATTCACCCAATCCCCCCAGGCACCAGGGACATCCTGCCCGACGAGATGCGCGAGCTGCGCGAGCTCGAGCGCAAGCTGCTGGAGGCGTTCACAGGCTTTGGATACGGCGAGGTCGGTACGCCGACGATCGAGTACGACGAGGTGCTGGCGCGCGGCGACGGGCGCACAGCGGGATCCGCCTACCGGTTCTTCGACGAGCGCGGCGACCTGCTGGCCCTGCGCTCTGACATGACCATCCCGATCGCGCGGCTGGTCGCCGGCCGCTATGGCGGCACCGAGCCGCCGTTTCGCCTCTGTTACATCTCCAGGGCCTATCGGGCAGTACGCCCGCAGCGGGGCCAGATGCGCGAGTTCACGCAGGCCGGGGTGGAGCTGATCGGTCCGCAGGCCCCCGAGGGGACCGCCGAGGTGGTGGAGGTCCTGCAGGCGGCGCTCGCCGCGGTGGGCCTGGGGCGGGCCGTGATCGGGCTCGGCGACGCCGACCTCTACCGCCAGGCGCTGGCCGAGCTGGGTATCGAGGGCGACGCCCGTGACTCGCTGCTCGAGAAGCTCGCCAAGCACGATCTCGTCGGCTTGCAGGAGGAGCTGGAGCTGGCCGAGGGGATCGGCGACGAGCAGCGCGCGACTCTGGTCTCGCTCTCGCAGCTTCGGGGAGGCAGCGAGGTCCTGGAGCAGGCCCGCTCGATCGGCGGTGCGGCGGTGGAGCGCGCGATCGCGCGCCTTCAGGGCACATTCGACGAGCTGGAGCGGCGCGGCGCGGCGAAGCGGGTGCAGATCGACCTCGGCCTGCTGCGCGACCTCGGCTATTACAGCGGCGCGATCCTCGAGATTTACGACCCAGCCGTTGGCCACGTGATCGGCGGCGGCGGCCGCTACGACCAGCTGCTGAGCCGTTTCGGCCGCGATCTGCCGGCGGCGGGGTTCTCGCTCTACCTGGAGCGCGTGCATGTCGCCCAGGCTGAAGAGGAGCGGGCAGACAAAGGTCAGACCGGGGAGGGGGCATGACTACGACCAGCGTCGCCGGCGCGACGACCGCCCGCGCGGATGGGCCGTTGAAGCTCGCGGTGCCGCGCGGTGCCCTCTTCGACAGCACCCTGGCGATGCTCGATCGGGCCGGGTTGGACACCGACGGGCTGCGCAGCGACTCTCGCTCGATGATCTTCGACGGCAGCGGGGTGACCCTGGTCACGATGCGGCCCTCCGACGTGCCGACCTACGTCGAGGCGGGCGCCGCCGATCTCGGGATCACCGGCAAGGACGTGTTGCTGGAGCAGTTCGACCGCGTCGTCTACGAGCTTCTCGACCTCGGCTATGGCGAGTGCCGGATGGTGCTCGCCGGCCGCGAGGGAGACGAGCGGCTTGGAGAGGCCGAACGGCGGCTCGGGGCGATGCGGATCGCGACCAAGTACCCGCGCGTCGCGGAGCGTTACTTCGAGCAGACGGGCCGCCAGGCGGAGGTGATCGAGGGGGGCGACGCGGCGGTGCTGGCGCTCACCGAGCGCTTCGATTCCCCGCACAAC
>DATCNP010000086.1:0-6438 GCA_036565205.1 Solirubrobacteraceae bacterium
CGCGAAAAACGAACCCTCCGGCAACGGTCGAGACAGCACCGCCGCATCGAACATCCCCACCTGAGCAGACCGAGTCGCGAGCATGCCCTGAATGGTCTTAAACCAGCCGGACAGACCCCGACATTTTCAGGGGCCTTCTAGCCTAGAACCGCCTCGAGCGCGCCGCGCAGCTCGGCGGCGTCGCGGGCCACCGCGTCGGCATCGGTCAGCTCTGGCCCCTCGAACGGCCCCGTGGTCACGGCCACGCATCGCAGACCGTCGGCCCGTGCGCAGGCGATGTCGCGCGGCGTGTCGCCGATCACCAGCGTCCGCTCGCGCGGATGCGGTACACCGTTGTCGCCCGCGCGCCGGCGCGCGATCGGCGGCAGGGCGACCCGGTCCTCGGCGTCGGAGCCGAACGCCCCCTGGTCGGGCTGGAAGTAGTGGCCGACGCCCGCCCGTCCCAGCTTGAGCCGCGCGACCGGCTCGTAGTTGCCCGTGAGAAGTGCCAGCCTGACGTCACTGCGCCCCCCGAGCCAGTCGAGCACGCCGGTGATCCCCGGGATCAGCCGGTCCGACAGGTCCGCCGGGCAAAGCTGCGCGTAGACGCGACAGCACGCCTCGCGCACCGCCTGGGCGCGCTCGTCGATCCGCAGCGCCGAGACGCCGGCGCCGAGCAGGATCGCTCGCGCGATCTCGCCGTCGGTGCGCCCGGCCGGAGAGAGCGGCCTGTCCGCAACCTCGGCGTCGATTCCGTGCACATCGCGCAGGGCGGCAAGGAGCGCGTCGCGATGCGCCCCGGACGCTGCGCTGAGGAGGGTCCCGTCGATGTCGAACAGGACGAGCACGGCTCCGTCGCGCGCGCTCAGCGCTCGAATGTCATCCCGGGCTCGAGCCTGTGCGCGAACGCGGCGATCAGGTCTGCGGCGGCCTCGATGTCGGCCAGCGAGACGAGCTCGACCGGCGAGTGCATGTAGCGGATCGGGACCGACACGAGGCCGGTCGGCACGCCGGTGCGGCTGAGGTGGATCGCGTCGGCGTCGGTGCCCGTGCCGCGGCCCAGAGACTCGAGCGTGAAATCGAGCTTGTCCGCCTTCGCGGTCTCGTGAAGCAGCTCGAAGATCTGCGGGTGAAGCGTCGTCCCGCGGGCGATCACCGGTCCCGACCCGAGCGGATGGCGGGTGATCGGCCCGAGCTCGACTCCCGGCTGATCGGTCGCGAAGGTGACGTCGACGGCGATCACGAGGTCGGGCTCGAGCGCGAACGCGCTCGTCCGCGCACCGGCAAACGTGGTCTCCTCCTGCGCCACGGCGAGCGCGAGCACGTCGCCCGACGCGCCGTCGCTCTCGGCCACCCGGCGCGCGGCCTCGGCGGCGACGTAGCAACCGATGCGATTGTCGAGCGCCCTGGAGACGAGGCGGCCGTTGGGCATGTCCAGCGGCTCGGCGGCGATTACCGCGACATCGCCGATCCGGACCATGCTCCGGGCGTCATCCGCATCCTTGGCGCCGATGTCGATGTGGAGGTCCCGCAGCTCGGGTACCTTCTTGCGGTCCTCGTCCTTGAACAGGTGAATCGGCTTGCGGCCGATAACGCCGGTGACTTCTCCCTCGCCGGTGGTGATCGTGACGCGCTGTCCGACCAGCACGACCGGATCCCAGCCGCCGACCTCGCCGAATCTGAGGTAGCCCTCGTCTTCGATGTGCGAGATGTGGAGCCCGATCTCGTCGATGTGGCCGACGATCGCGAGGCTGGGACCGTCTGCGGTGCCCGGGACGCGGGCGACAGAGGAACCGACTCGGTCGGCATAGACGTCAGCCGCGAACGCCGAGCAGGCCTCCCGCCACACCTTTGCCGGGTGGGTCTCGTGGCCGGAAGGGCCGGCCGCGGTGAGCAGCCGACGTAGGAATTCGGGTGCCGGCATGCGCAGAAGCCTAGTGATTCCTACGCCGTCGACCCGAGCCAGGCGGCTGTATGCTCGCGGCCGTGGTCGATGGGCCGCAAAGCGGCGCGGTGGACGGCGGGTCCGCGGATCTGCACAAGCGCGCGGAGGTCACGAGCCGGACCCCCGAGTTCATTGCCGGCGAGGCGTCGAAGCCGTTCGGCTGGGATCCCGCTCACTTCCTCGAGTGGGCAACGATCCAGCGGATGCTCGCCGCGATCGCTCTGCCCCACGGCGCCGGCGTGATCGACGTCGGCTGCGGGTCGGGATGGACCTCCCTGTTCCTGGCCGAATCGGGCTATGACGTCCTCGGCTACGACCTGGTGCCGGCCAACATCGAGCTCGCGCGGGCGCGCGCCGAGCGATGGCGCTCTCCGGCCCGGTTCGAGGTCGCCGACATGGAACGTCTACCGCCAGGCGACGCCGCCGATGCGGCCCTGTTGCTCGACTCGCTGCACCATTCGGGGCGTCAGCGCACGGCGCTGCACTCCATCGCCGCGCGGCTGACCCCGGGCGGCTGGCTGCTGATCGGCGAGCCGACGTGGCTTCATCGCTTCTCTCCCGCGGCCCGCGCGGCGCATCACCGGCACGGCTGGATGGAACGCGGACTGAGCCTCCGAACGCTGACGCGTGACCTCCGCGCTGCCGGCTTCGGCGAGCTCCGCCGCTTTCATCAGCCGACGAGCCCGTACGAGGGACGGGGCGTCCCGTTCGCATGGCAGCTGATGCGACTGCTGGCGGCGAACGTGTGGGTCGCCCCGCAGGCACACATCTGGCTCGCGGCCCAGCGCGGCTGACGGACCCCGCACCCCCTCGGCCTCAGCTCTCGAGCAGCCCCCTGAGCACGAACTGGAGGATCCCGCCGTGGCGGTAGTAGCGCTGCTCCTTTGGGGTGTCGATCCTGACCCGGACCTTGAACTCCTTGTCGTCGGCCTTGACCGTCAGCTCGCGCGGCACGTCGTCGCCGTCCGAGAGCCCGGCGATGCTGAACTTCTCGTGGCCGCTCAGGCCGAGCGACTCGACCGAGTCACCATCGCTGAACTGGAGCGGGAGAACGCCCATCCCGACGAGGTTCGAGCGGTGGATCCGCTCGAAGCTCTGCGCGATCACGGCTCGCGCTCCGAGTAGCCGCGAGCCCTTGGCCGCCCAGTCGCGGGAAGACCCGGAGCCGTACTCCTTGCCGGCCAGGACGACCAGCGGGACGTTCTGCTCCTGGTAGCGCATCGCGGCGTCGTAGATCGGCATCTCCTCTTCCTTGTCGTCTCCCAGGTACAGCGTCACGCCGCCCTCGGTTCCCGGCGCGAGCTGGTTGCGCAGCCGGATGTTGGCGAACGTCCCGCGCATCATCACCTCGTGGTTGCCGCGGCGCGAGCCGTACGAGTTGAAGTCCTTGGGCTTCACCCCGTGCTCGATCAGGTACGCGCCGGCCGGGCTGTCGCGCTTGATCGATCCGGCCGGGGAGATGTGGTCAGTGGTCACGCTGTCGCCGAGGATCGCCAGCACGCGCGCCCCCTCGATGTCCTCGATCGGCTCGGGCTCGGGGGGCAGATTCTCGAAGAACGGGGGCTGGCGAACGTAGGTCGAATCATCGGCCCAGGCGAAGCTCTCGCCACTCGGCACCTCGAGCGAGTTCCAGCGATCGTCGCCGTCGAACACCTCGCCGTAGCTCTTGCGGAACATGTCCGACCGCACGGCGCTCTCGATCGTCCGGCCAACCTCGGCGGAGTCGGGCCAGATGTCCTTCAGATAGACGGGCTCCCCGTCCTGGTCCTCCCCGAGCGGCTCGTCGTAGAGGTCGATATCCATCGTCCCGGCGAGGGCGTAGGCCACGCACAGCGGCGGCGAGGCGAGGTAGTTCATCCTCACGTCGGGGTTGATCCGGCCCTCGAAGTTGCGGTTGCCCGACAGCACCGAGACGACGGCCAGATCGCTTTCCTGGACGACCTTCGAGATCTCCTCCGGGAGCGGGCCGCTGTTGCCGATGCAGGTCGTGCAGCCGTATCCGACGAGGTGGAACCCGAGCGTCTCGAGCGGCTCGGTGAGCTCGGCTCGATCGAGGTACTCGGTCACGACCTTCGAGCCCGGAGCGAGCGAGGTCTTGACCCACGGCTTGACCTTCAGCCCGCGGGCCACCGCGTTGCGGGCCAGGATGCCGGCCCCGAGCATCACCGACGGATTGGACGTGTTGGTGCAGCTGGTGATCGCGGCGATCACGACGTGACCATGGTCGAGCTCGGTCTCGGTGCCATCGGCGAGCGTCACCGGGGTGAGCACCTCGTGCCGCTCGGCGACCTGGGCGCCACCGGTGCCCCCGCGCGGCTCGTGTCCGGCGCCGTTGCGGACGTGGCTCGAGACCGGGTCGCTGGCCGGGAACGAGTCGGCCAGCGAATCGTCCTCATCGTCATCGTCGGGCAGGAGCCCCTCCAGCGCCATCCGGAAGGCGCCCTTGGACTCGGTCAGCGAGACGCGGTCCTGCGGGCGCTTGGGCCCGGCGATGCTGGGGACGACGGTGGAGAGGTCGAGCTCGATCTTGTCGCTGAAGGTCGGCTCCTCGGAGTGCTCGTCGTGCCACAGCCCCTGCTCCTTGGCGTAGGCCTCGACCAGTTCGACCTGCTCCTTGGGGCGCCCGGAGAACTCGAGGTAGCGCAGCGTCTCGGCGTCGATCGGGAAGATCGCGCAGGTCGAGCCGAACTCGGGTGACATGTTGCCGATCGTCGCGCGGTCGGCCAGCGGCAGGTTGGCCAGCCCATGGCCGTAGAACTCGACGAACTTGCCGACGACGCCTCGCTCACGGAGCTTCTCGGTCACCGTGAGCACGAGATCGGTGGCAGTCGCGCCCTCGGGCAGCTCACCGGTCAGCTCGAACCCGAGCACCTGCGGTATCAGCATCGACATCGGCTGACCGAGCATCGCCGCCTCGGCCTCGATCCCGCCGACGCCCCACCCGAGCACGCCGAGTCCGTTGACCATCGTCGTGTGCGAGTCGGTGCCGACGAGCGTGTCGGGGTAGGCGACCGGGGTGCTCGAGCCGTCTCCGTCGTCGACGAACACGACCCGGGCGAGGTACTCGAGGTTGACCTGGTGGACGATCCCGGTGTCCGGCGGGACGACGCTGAAATTGTCAAACGCCCCCTGGCCCCAGCGCAGAAAGGCGTAGCGCTCCTTGTTGCGCTCGAACTCGAGGTCGGCGTTCTGCTGGAACGCCTGCGGGGTACCGAAAGCGTCGACCTGGACCGAGTGGTCGATCACCAGCTCGGCCGGGACGAGCGGGTTGATCTTGCTCTCCTCGCCGCCCATCTCGCGGATCGCGTCTCGCATCGCCGCGAGGTCGACGATCGCGGGGACGCCGGTGAAGTCCTGCATCAGAACCCGCGCCGGTGTGAACGCGATCTCCTTGCTCGGCTCCTCGCTCGCGTCCCAGCTCGCCAGCGCCTCGATGTCCTTGGCGTGGATCGACTCGCCGTCCTCGTTGCGAAGCAGGTTCTCGAGCAGGATCTTCAGCGAGAACGGCAGCCGCGCGATGTCGTATTTCGCCTGGAGGGCGTCGAGGCGGAAGATCTCGTAGGAACGATCGCCGACGCTCAGCGTGGCTTTCGCATCAAAGCTGTTGTCAGACATCTCAGACTCCTGGTCTCAAGCTCCCGAGTTTCACAAACCGTGCACTCGTACTCTAGGGGGGCGCCGCTAAGCTCGGCGTCTCCGACGGCCAGGGCTGACGGCCAGAATCGTCCACGCCCGTCCATAAAGCAGTTGATCGCTGAAGTACCGGTACGGTCATGCCGAAAGGTGAATTCGTGCGCTTGCGTCTGCTCACTCTTCTCGTGACCCTCGGGTCGGCCGCGGCCCTCGCCCCGGCTGCGCTCGCGGATACGAGTCAGAGCTCGAACTGGGCCGGATACGCCGTGCACGGCACGAGCTTCACCAGGGTGTTGGGACAGTGGCGCCAGCCTCGCGCGACCTGCGTCCCGCGCACCCCCACCTACTCCGCGATCTGGGTAGGGATCGGGGGCTATAGCGTGAACTCGAACGCACTCGAGCAGATCGGGACCGAGCTTGACTGCCGCGCATCGGGGAGCACCGCCTCCAGCGCTTGGTACGAGCTGGTCCCGGCGCCTTCGCAGACGATCCGCTTCGACGTCCTCCCCGGCGATCTGGTCTCTGCCGCCGTGACAGTCACGGGCAGGACGGTCGTGCTGTCGATATCGAACCTGACCAAGCACCGGACCTTCTCCAAGACGCTGCACGGAAACGTCGACGTGACCTCGGCCGAGTGGATCGTCGAGGCTCCGTCTGACTGCTTCACCGACGGCTCGTGTCAGACGCTGCCGCTGGCCAACTTCGGCTCCACGACATTCAGGCTCGCTCGGGCGGTGTCGAGCATTGGACGCAGCGGGTCGATCGCCGATCCGTCCTGGGCCACGACGAAGATCAACCTGACGCCCAACGGGCGTCGCTTCGCCAGTCTCGGGTCCGGCAGCAATCAAATCGGCACGGCGATCGCGTCGGCCCTGGCCGCC
>DATCNP010000087.1:0-23396 GCA_036565205.1 Solirubrobacteraceae bacterium
TCATCGTCTACAGCTACTACACCTACCGAGCCAGCGCCATAAACGCCCGACGAAACTCAGAAGCCCGCCGGTCCGGGTCGTTCGCTGCCGCTTCCCCGTCGATGCGGTCACGTTGCGCGCCGCCGTCAGGCTGTCGCTTCTGGTGCGGAGCGGTCACGACTTCGCCGTGGCTGCTTTAGGCGTGAACCGGCAGCGCGACGCCGGCAACCCCGGACGACTGCTTCGCTCAACCAGCGGGCATCCGCTCCCACGATCGGAATGGCGACGTAGGAGTGGTCGGCGGGCGCTGGCGGCGCGCGATTGCTTAGCCACGAAAGGGATCGTGGGCTCATGTCCCAGCGGGTGATCGGATTCGCGTGAAAGGACTCGCCCCGGGGCGCGCTCCCGGACGACCGGATTGCCACGCAAGCAGGCTACGCCCTGGTCGTGCACCTGCGCCTGCAACACGAGAATGCAGCGGTGGGGCCACCGGTCACGACGGCTGTCGCTCCTCGTCCGTTCCGAGCACTCGCGCCCGTCGGGGACGAGCGAGAGGCAGCTGGTCTCTCCGGGGAACCGGCCCATCACCTTCGTGCGTCGGCGCTCACCGACGCGACCTCAGTCAGGGGACGGCAAGCTCCGCCTCCAGGTCGTGATCTCAGAACTCGAGCACGCTGGCTATGACGCCGCCGCCCGCTGCCTCCTGGAGAGCCGTCGAAATGGGCCACGGCGTCCAGGACGGCGATTCGCGGCAGGCGGCTGTCGGAAGCAAGTCGTTGGCGGTTCGGATATCCGAACGGCGTTACCTGTGGATGCACGGGCCGCGCTCGATGTTCTCGCGTGCGCGTCGGATCGCGCGCCAGTCGGGTTCTGAGGGCGGCGGGCGGGTGGGTCTGCGGTCGGGCTGCCGGTCGGTTGCGGCGTGATGAGCGTGCTCTGCTCCGGTCTCCGCGAACTCGCTCAGCGGCAGTCGCAGCGTCGCAGCCGACGTGGTCGTCGGTAGTTCTTCGGGTTCGGTCTGTTCGAGCGCGAGCTTCTCGGCTTCGGGGCGTTTCATCGCATCCCGCGTTGCGTCGAGGGCTTGTGCGAGCGTTGGGGCGGGTTCGCGTGGCGCGTATTGGTCGCGTTCGCGTCGCCCGGTGGACGGTTCGGCGATCACGTGGAGGAACGTGTGGCTGCGGGCGCGCGAGAGCGCGGTGTATGACCACTCGGCGGTGAACTCGCCCGGGCGTCCGATGACGGCGGCCCATTCGACGGTCGCGCCCTGGGCGCCGTGGCCGGTGAGCGCGTAGGCATGCTCAACGTGCGCGGCGACGTAGGCGGCGTCGAGCACGCGTGGAGTGTCATTGTCGGTGTTGACGGTCAGCGTTCCGGTCAGTGCGTTGATTGCCGTGATCGTGGCGCAGGTGCCGTTGTCGATGTCGCGGTAGCGGTCGTTGCGCCTGGCGATCACCCGCTCCCCGACGCAGAACTCCCGGCCAGAGATCTCGACGCCACTGACGGCGATGGTCCCGTCGTGCTTGAGCGCCCCCCGAGCTCGTTCGTTCAGGAGCGCGCAGGTTGTGTTGTCACGCGCGATCATCACCGCGCTAGCGAGGCCGTGCTCGGTCCGCGCGTGGTCCCAGTCGCGCAACAGCTGGGCGAGCGCCTCTTGCTCGCCTGCGTGCACGCGCATCGCGCCCTGCAGTTGCTTGTAGGCCAGATAGGTGTCCGGGTGTCCGTCGTGTAGCGCCTCGAGCGCGGCGCGCTCTTGCGGGTCGCGTTGGCGCATCACCTCGCGAAGCTGAACGTCGCCGAGCTCGCGCGCGACAGCGGCAAACCAGCCGCCCGCCTGCACGGAGGGCAGCTGTCCAGGGTCGCCCGCGGCGATCACCTTCGCTCCGGCCTGTTCGGCGTGGGCGAGCAGCGCGGCGCTCTGGCGGGTTGGTGCCATCCCGGCCTCGTCGAACAGCACGACCGTCCCCGGCGCGAAGCGGCCGGAGCGTTCGAGTTCTGCGATCAGCGCGTGCAGCGTCGACGCCGGCGCCCCGATCGCTTTACCGAGCTCGCGAGCGGCGCGGCCGGTGGGTGCGACGCCGACGATCCGATGGCCGGTCTGTTGGTAGCAGCCGGCGAGCGCGCCGAGCACCCTGGTCTTCCCGGTTCCCGCCAGCGCTCGCACGACCTCGACCCCGTCGCCGCTGGAGGCGACCGCAAGCACCGCAGCCTGCTGCTCGCCGCTCAGCTCGACCTGCAGGCGCGCCAGCGCAAGGCGAGCGAGCCTGGGATCAAGGACTGCCACGCGCGTGCCTGCACGCCGCGCCGCTCCTTCGACGATCGCCCGCTCGCACGCGAGCAGCTCCCGCGTCGTGTACCGACATTCCGCGGCATCGGCACCGAGGACCACGACGCTGCTGTCGGCCAGGTACGCGCTCGTCACTTGTTCGAGCTGGCGGCCGCAGGCGCCCCGCGGGAACTCTCCAGCGATTTCGGCGAGCACCTGCCGACGCGCGAACGTGTTGTGATTCGCAGTCAACCCACCCGCACCCGACAGCCGCTCGACCACCGCGCGGACAATCTGAGCTTCAGACCGCGCGACCCTCGACGCGCGCGCCGACGCGAGCTGCTCAAGGTCTCGGCGACCGAACCCATGCTCGGCCGCCCGCGCCCGCGCCTCCTCTTGCCACCTGGCGCCGTCGACGGCGTAGTCCTTCGTGCGACGGGTCGCGAGCGCGATCCCCTGCAACCGCTCCCGAGACAGACCAGACGCGCCAACCCCGGTCAGCTCACGCGCGCGCTGCTCGATCTCTGCGCGCCGGCGCGAGAACTCCCGCAGCACTCCGTCCGGCAGGCCCTCGATCTCGAACAAGCCGCGACCCGACGAGCGCCACTGCACCCACGGCAACCGCTCCCTCACCTCTGCGCGCAACACCGCCCGGTAGATCGCGCCGGCCGCTGACTTGTGCTCGTAGATCACGTGCGCGTCAAGCGCCGTATACCTGCCCTGTGCGCGGGTCATGTTCGCGACGACGACGTGCGTGTGCAGCTGCGGATCGCCCGCCCGCGACAGCCGATGCCTGTACGCGGCAGCGATGAACCCCTCGCCGCGCAGCCGCTCGGCACCGCCGTGGCCTCGACGCGTCCAGCACGCCTCACGCTCCAGATACCCGAGTGCCGCCTCGACCGCTCGCTCGTGAGCGTCCACCAGCAACCTCGACACCTGCTCGTCTGCGATCGCGAACAGCACGCTCACGCTCTTCGGCGCCGAGAACGTCAAATCCACCGCCGCGACCGTCGAGCACGCCCCCGTCCGACGCAACACCGATCCGCCGACCGGGTCCTGTCCGTGCATCAGCGCCATGAACGCATCACGATCGACCCGGCCGTCGAGCCCGATCCCGCCGCACCCGCCGCCGACCCAGCGGCCCGGCCCCTCTCCGCGCGCCGCGTAATAGTCCTCGATCCCCGCAGCGACCTGCCGCTCGTAGTACGCGAGCTGATCACTCGAAGCGCCCAGCTTCCCGATCGTCAACACGCCCGACCACCACCCAGACGCGGACACAAAACGGACACATCAACCCGACAAACGCCGGTCACCGGTCGCCAAGCCCATCGGGCTCGAACAGCTTCATTTGCAGGGCAGAAGCGCCCTCCGGCGGCCGCTCGTGGTCGCCCGTTACCGGGTCAGGGCTCTCTGATAAGGAAGAGGTCCCAGGTTCGAGTCCTGGATCGCCCACTGAAAAAGGCCCGCAAATGGGCCGGTTGCGGCCAGTCTGGCGCCACGTGCGAGACGCTTCTTCTCGATCATCCCGCACTCACGCCCGGCGGTCAGTTCGAGACGCTCTCCAAAGCCAGTGCTGGGCTCGGGACGGCGTCGCCGGCGAACTCCTCCAGAGGCGGCGGTGCCTGCCTCGGCAGCCTGAAGACGAGCAATCCCAGGGCGGCCGTGGCGACGAGCAGCACGCCGCTCAGCACGTACATCGAGCGCGGACCGATGATGCCCAGCAGGGCCCCGGCGGCGATGAACGCGAGCACGAAGCAGGCGCACTCGCTGCTGTCCCGAAGTCCAAACACCCGCCCCCTGAGCCTCTCGGCCGCGAGCTCCTGGAGCAACCGGATTTCCGGGTTGACGATCACCGCGTTGCCAAACCCGGCCAGCGCGAACGGAACCAGCGCCCACGCCAGGCTTCCCGCCACCGCGCAGGCGAGCATCGCGACTCCGCTGACGCATACGCCGGCCAAGAAGTTGATCCGCAGGGTGGAGAGGCTGGATCCGAGCCGTGAGGTGTAGGCGGCGCCGGCCAGAAGCCCGACGCCGTACATCGTCATCAGGATCGAGAAGCCCGAGCTGCCCGCATGCAGCGACCCGATGGCCAGGAGCGGCTCGGCGACATTGATGACGGCACCGCAGAGGACGCTCATCGCGCCGATCACGAGCAGGGCTCCGACGCCGGACACTCGCGCGGCGTAGCGAGCCCCCTGTTTGGCATCCGCGGGCGCGGATGCAGAATCCTCCTCCGCCGGTGCAGAAACCCGATCCAGCGGAACACCGGCCAGCAGCGCAGCCGAGACGACAAAGCTTGCTCCGTTGATGAACAGCACCCAGGTGGTCGGGCCGAAGAGCAGCAGCAGACCGCACAGCGCCGGTCCGAGCGTATAGCCGGCGTTGTGGAGCGCCCCGTACAGCGCCGTCGCCTGCGAGCGTTGCTCGGCGGGCACCAGGCTCGGCAGCGCAGCGTTGACCGCCGGGCCGAACATCGCCGTGCCGACCCCGGCCAGGAGTGCCAAGCCGAGCGTCGCGCCGAACGAGCCGCTGACGGCCAAGGCGATGAACGCGGCGGCGCGAATCAGCTCGGCGCCGATCGCCAAAGTCCGGCGCGAGTGACGGTCGGCGAGTCCGCCGAAGTAGGCCGAGAGCAGGATGCCGGGCAGGAAATCGGCCAGCAGGACCAGCGCGACCGCCCAGCTGGAATGAAACCGCTGGTAGGCGATCAGGACGAGCGCGATGTAACCGGCGCCGGTGCCCAGCTGGGACTGGCCGTGCGCGATGAAGAACCGGCGCGGTATCGGGTGACGGAGGAGCGTGATCATCGCGATTGGCTTTGGAAGAAGGGATCGGAGCCCAGGGGCTCGGGCTTGAGCTTTTCGGGCCCGGGCGAGCAGAGCACGGAGCCGGTCCTTCGGCCCCGTCCTCGCGATCCGCGCGCGCTACTAGGTAGCTCGGCTGTTACGGTAACTTTTCCGCTACCGATGATGCGCTAACAGCCGCTGAACAAGGAGGGTCGAGTTGACCGTCGGCACCAGAGAAGAGCCGTGGGAACTGAAGACCGCGCCCGGTTCTTCCGCCTACACGATGTACAAGGATCCGGAGGCCGATCCCCCGGCGCTCGTCTGCCAGGTTGGATCCACGACGCTGAGGTACCACCTGCGAGCAATCGAGGACCTGCACACGTGGCTGCTCGCGCAGGGAGATTGGGTCGAGCTCGGCGCCGCGGACGAAAAGAAGCCCGCGGCGGAGGGCACGGTCGAGGCGTGGGGCAGATCAGCCGAGAACCCCGTCGGAGGTTGGTACGGCCTGCGCAATGGCTACCGAGGACGTTTCGGGATGTACCTCCCGCCGCTGCTCGAGGCGCTTGGGCTCGCCGAGCTGACGCATGAGTCCCGCAACAATCGAGTCCGCGCGATCAGCACCTGAGCGTCCGCCCCAAGAGGCCCCGCCTCGGCCTGTGCGCCGCGGTCTATGAGTCGGTCGCGCGCGGGGCGTAGCGGTGGTGGAGCATCAGCGCGTTGCCGTCCGGATCGGCGAAGAAGGCCATGTGGCAGACGCCGGTATCCAGGATGTCGCCCTGGAAGCTCACGCCCTGCTCCTCGAGCGCTGATCGAGCTGCACTCACGTCATCGACGTGCAGCGCGATCGCATTCGGATTGGGATGGTGCTCCAACCCAATCTTCTCCCGGTCGAAGACGCTCAGAGTCAGGTTCCCGGCTTCGAACTCGGCGTAGTTCCGTTCCCTGATGTAGACCGACCGGGGAAGCCCGAGCTTCGTCCCGTAGAACTCGACCGCTGTCTCGAGGTCCTGTGTCGGCACGCCGACAAAATCGATGCCGGTCACCAGTGGGGGGGTTGTGGTCATCGTCGTGCCCTCGATTGTGCATCGGATCTTGCGCGATTCGTCTTGACGCGGCCCGGTGGCCACGATGAACTCATCGTAGATGCGCGCGCGAGACCACGGCATCACGATCGGAACCGGCACACCCGGACCGCTCAACGCGATCACCGACGTCGCCGGCGTACGAGTCGGGCACAAGACCCTGATCGAAGGCGGCGGGGCGCTGCGGGTCGGCACTGGGCCGGTGCGGACCGGTGTCACGGTGATTCTGCCTCCGGGCGCGATCTGGGAATCGCCGGTGTTCGCCGGCTGTCATCGGCTGAACGGCAACGGCGAGCTGACCGGGCTCGAGTGGATCCGGGAATCGGGAATGCTGACTTCTCCGATCGGCCTGACCAACACTCACAGCGTCGGCGTGGTACGTGACGCTCTGATCGCGCACGAGGTGCGCGAGCGGGGGCCGGACGCCGGCCACTTCTGGGGCCTGCCGGTCGTCGGCGAGACCTGGGATGGCTTGCTCAACGACCTCAACGGCTTCCATGTCCGGCCCGAGCACGTTCACGAGGCGATCACGTCGGCGAGCGACGGGCCGGTTGCCGAGGGATCACTCGGCAGCGGCACGGGGATGATCTGTCACGGCTTCAAAGGCGGGATCGGCACTTCCTCCCGTGTCCGGCCGCGTGAGGAGGGAGGGTTCACCGTCGGAGTCGTGGTTCAGGCCAACCACGGTCGACGCGAACGTCTCGCCGTCAACGGTGCTCCCGTCGGGCGCGAGATCGGACGGGAGGAGGTGCCGTTGCCGGTCGACCCGACGGGCCCCGCCCCCGGTTCGGGGTCGATCATCGTGATTGTCGCGACGGACGCGCCGCTGCTGCCCACGCAATGCGCGCGCCTGGCCCAGCGCGCCGGGCTGGGCGTCGCCCGTGCGGGAGGCGTCGGCGAGCACACCAGCGGCGACCTGTTCCTGTGCTTCGCCACCGGCAATCGCGGCATGACGGCCGGTGAGCTCGGACACGAGGGCGAGCTCACGGTTCCGCTCGCGATGCTGTCGGATTCGTACATAACGGGCCTGTTCGACGCAGTCGTCGAGGCTACCGAGGAGTCGATCGTCAACGCGCTGCTCGGAGCACAGACGATGGTCGGGCGCGACGGCGTCACGGCGCACGGACTGAGCGGCGATCGGCTGGCCGCGGCGCTCGCGGCCTACGGATACTGAGTCCGGCGCCCCCGGGCTGTGGAGCCAGGGCAGGCCGTGGAGCTAGGGCAGGCCGTGGAGCTAGGGCGGCGCCACGGAGCTACCGCCGCCGACCGGCCGCCCAGAGGGCGGCTTCGGTGCGGTCGGAGACGCCAAGCTGCGCGTAGATCCGGGTCAGGTGGGCCTTGACCGTCTTCTCGCTGATCTCCAGTCGCATCGCGATCCGCTTGTTCGACATGCCGTCCGCGACCAGGTCGAGGACCTCCTGCTCCCGGCTCGAAAGCTGGCGGGCGCCCGCGGTCTTGCGCCGCGCCGAGAGCAGCGCTCCGGCGGCCCGCGGGTGAAGCGGGGACTCACCACGTGCCGCAGCGAGCAGTCCTCTGATCAGCTCATCCGGGTCCCCGTCCTTGAGCAGGTAGCCGGCGGCTCCGGCGTCGAGGGCGGCAAGGATGCGCTCTCTGTCCGAAAACGACGTCAGCACTACGACCGGCAACTCGGCTTGCGCTGCGACGAGCGTCCGCGTCGCCTCGACGCCATCCACACCGGGCATCACGAGGTCGATCAGGACGACATCCGGCCGGTGCTCGGCGACGAGCTCGATCGCCTCCGCTCCGTCGCTCGCGACGCCGACGAGCTCGATCTCGTCGCTACTGGTCAGCAGTTGTGTGAGGCCCGCCCTGACGATCGCGTTGTCGTCGGCGATCACAACCCGGATCACGACGGGATCACGACGGTCACCGACGTCCCCCCGCCGGGGTGCGAATCGACGCTCAGCTCGCCTCCGGCCTCGCTCACCAGATCGGCCACCAGCGTCAGTCCGAGGTGACCCTCCGGCGACTGCACGTGCATGTCGAAGCCGCGCCCGTCATCGCTGATCGCCAGCACCACATACCCGGCCTCGCTTCGCACTCCGAGCTGGACCGCGCTTGCATGCGCGTGGGCCGCGATGTTCCTGAGCGCCTCCTGCGCGGAGCGGAACAACACCGCTTCGACATCCTCGTCGACGTCGAGATCCTCGGGCACGTCGATCTCCACCTTGATGTTGCGCGCCGACAGCGGCGCGGCCAGGTCGGATACCGCCGCCCGCAGTCCCTCGCTACTGAGGGTCGGTGGGTACAGCTCGACGAGCAGCGAGCGCAACTGGGTGATGGCGCGACGGGTGTCGACGCCGGCTGTGTCGACCAGCTTCCCGGCTGCGCTGTCCAACGACCCGATCCGCCCGCCGGCTGCCGCCAGCGAGTAGGAGACTCCGGCCAAGCCCTGCACGGGGCCGTCATGGAGGTCACGGGCGATGCGACGCCGCTCGCGCGAGGAAGCATCGATCGCACGGCGCATCAGCTGCTCGCGTTCCAGCGCCCCGCGCTTCAGCCGCCGGGCCAGCGAGATGGCCAGGGGCATCTGCAGCAGCTCCAGCAGGACCATCGCGCCGATCAACGCTGGTAGGAACGCACTCCACAGGCGTTTGCTCTGGCTGGAGATCGCGCTGTAGCGCTGGTATGCCTCGAACAGCAGTCGCTGCCCGGTGGGCGCGACGATCCCCTCGTAGACCTCGAGCAGCTTGCCGTCCGTACGTTCGAAGCGATTCTCGGGACGCGACAAGTTGCTGATCTCCGACGAGGTCCCCCCGGTCTTGAGCCGCTTCAGCGCCTCGGCGGGCAGCGCGTACCGTTCGCCGATCAGCCGCGGCTCGTCGGAGTAGACGATCCTACCCGAGGCATCCCATATCTTGACCCGCACCACTGGACCAAACATCACGCGGGAACGTACGATCTGGTCCAGGCGGGCAAGCGCGGCCGGCTCGCCACGGATGACCGCGCCGCTCAGCGCCGGGCCAACGATCCCGATCCCGGCCAGCTGTGTCAGTGATGCGGCATCGTGCGTGGCCTCGCTGTTCGCCGTATCGCGCAACAGGGCGACCGCCAGCAGCGAAAGGAAGCAGACCGCAGCCAGTCCGGTCAGCGCAAACACGCTCACCGCCCGGAGGACCGAGGGATCCTCGGCTGCCACCTTGCGCGACTTGTCCCACAAACGCCAGCGACCGCGACCGATCTTCATCAAGGAAGCCCCCATGTTAAGTCTGTGCCCAAGTTTCGGGTCCTACATGCCAGATGCCCGCGGCAGCCGGAACCTTTCCGCGACCTTGCCCGATCCTGTCCGCGGGGGGTCTTAAGGCTAATGTCCTATTGCCGCCGCCGGCGTTCCGGGGTAGCTTTGCCGACCGCCAAGCCAGACGGGCACGGAAGCACTTGGTCCTGAGCCGTATCCGCCCAGGACCGCCCAGCTCGGCGCGACTGGACGCCGCCCCCGCGTCTTGCCCCCAAGGCCGCGTCGATCAAAAGGGGGGCCCGTCTCAGACGGGCCCCCCTTTTTCTTTCTCGTCTCAGGCCGCGGGGCGGAGCTGCGCGAGCTCCGTGCTTCCGGAGAGGCGTGAGAGTCCCTGGGACTCGAGCTCACGCGCCTGCGCGACGGGGATGCCGAGCTCTGAGGCCACCTGGCGCAGCGTGCGCGGCTCGTCACCGCCGAGTCCGAACGAAAGCCGGATCACGTTGCGCTCGGCGTCCGGGAGCTGGGCCACGACCTCGTTGATCTGCCGCTCGCGTTCGGCCTCGACGACCTCCTGCTCGGGCTCGGGGCGTTCGCTGGCGAGGAGGTCGCCAAGCGCGGTCTCGCCGTCATCCCCCACCGGTTGATCGAGGCTCGTGATGCTCCGCGTGAGCTCGCGCAGCTCGCTGACCTCGTCGACCGAGAGCTCCGCCACCGCGGCGATCTCATCATCTGTGGGCTCGCGACCGAGCTTCGTCCCGAGCTCTGATTCGATCTTGCGCACCTTGGTCTGTCGCTGTGCCACATGGACCGGGAGGCGAATCGTGCGGCCATGGTTCTGAAGGCCGCGCTGAAGCGCCTGCCTGATCCAGAGCGTCCCATAGGTCGAGAACTTGTAGCCACGGCGCCAGTCGAACTTCTCGACGGCGCGGATCAGGCCGAGCATCCCCTCCTGGACGAGGTCTTCCATCGGCAGGCCGTGGCCCTGGTAGCGGCGGGCCTGTGAGACCACAAGTCGTAGGTTCGAGTTGATCATCCGATCCTTCGCGGCGAGATCGCCACGCTCGATCTGCTGAGCGAGCTCGATCTCCTCCGCGGCGGTCAGCAGCGGGTGAGCACGGGCTCGGCGCAGGAACAGCTCGAGCGAGTCCTCTCCCGGACTCGAGGAGTGCGTTGCCGTCCTGACGCCGCCCGGCGACGCGTGGGCGCCGGTACGCCAATCTTGACGGCGGCTCTTGGCGGTCGTCGTATTCTTCTTATGTGCGCCTCGCTGGCGCGGTGCCTGGTTCTGGGCTGGGTGCTCGCCTCGCGCGAGCCTTCCCTGGGTTTCAAAGCTGTTCAGAGCTACTCCATCCGATTTCTTGGTTCGATACATCATCGAATTATACCAATAGTTCGATGATCGTCAAACTACCTTGACGCGCCTCTGCCGGAGGCACTGAGCTGGGCCGAGTCGCCGGCGCCTGGTCGTGAAGGTCGCCGAGATCGGGCGCCGTTGCCCGGTTCGGGCGCCACAAGCAACGCCGTGAGTTCGGGCGCTGCCAGCGGGCTCCGCCGAGGGTTGGCCCGGATGGCAGGGGAGCGGTCGGGTCTTGGCTTACCCATTCGAGGCGTCGGTCATGCGCGCCGTAGGTCGAATTGGCGCCTTGGGCGCGTAGGTCTGCCTCGCCAGCTCCAGGAACTCGGCCGCGGCCGGGGCGTGGTGGCGCTCGGCCCGCCACGCGAGCGTGATGTCCCTCGTCAATGAGGGTTCATGCAGCGCCGCGACCGCCGCGTCGGCCCCGGGTCCCTCGGCGTCCGAGCGGGGAAGGATCGCAACGCCGAGGCCCCGGGCAACCAGGCGCCGAACCCGCTGGCTTTCATTCGACTCGAGCTTCACCGACGGTTCGAAGCCGGCCGTGCGGCCTGCCGAGACGAGCAGCTCGCGCAGCCGGGCGCCCTCCCTGAAGCTGATGAACTGCTCGCCGGCGAGCTCGGACATTCTCAGCCGCCGCCGCTTCCCGAGCGCGTGGTCGCGCGGCAACAGCACGACGAGCTCTTCGGAGACGAGTTGCTCCAGGCCGAGGGCATGGCTCTCGATTCGCTCCGTGACCGAGAGAAAAGCCAGGTCGAGCTCATCAACTCGGAGCATCTCGGCCATCTCCTCGCTCGAATGCTCCCGGACGGTCAGCTCGACGCCGGGATGGC
The DNA here is from genome assembly GCA_036565205.1 of Solirubrobacteraceae bacterium. Taxonomy (GTDB): domain Bacteria; phylum Actinomycetota; class Thermoleophilia; order Solirubrobacterales; family Solirubrobacteraceae; genus Palsa-465. The sequence goes on from DATCNP010000087.1 coordinate 11,494, forward strand.
GCTTGTGGAACACGGCGATGGCGAGCGACAGGTCGATCGGGCCCATCGTGTGCATCGCGCCGATCGTGAGGTGGCCGGTTCGCATCCCTCTGAGACCGAGCATCTCGGTCTGCGCCGCTTCGAAGTCGGCCAGGAGCCGCCGCGATCGCCCGACGAGCAGGCGCCCGGCTTCGGTCATCTCGACGCGGCGCGTCGTGCGCTCTACCAGGGCCACGCCGAGCTCCTCCTCCAGGCGGCGGATCTGCTGGGAGAGGGCCGGTTGGGCTATGTGCTCGCGAGTCGCGGCGCGCGTGAAGTTTCGCTCCTCGGCGAGCGCCACCAGATAGCGGAGCTGTCGCAGGTCCATAACAAGAGCTTATAAATAAGCTCAACTACTCGTCTTGGACATCTAGACGGTGCGGCATCATTATGTGGCTCGCAGTACCTCTCCTCCCTCGAGCGCGCCCCGCAAGCCCGGCCTCATATCCCGCCGGGTTACGGGGCGCCTCACTTTAAGCGCCTCCGGCGGCCGGACTGCCAGGCCCGGCCGGTCGCGTTCAGGCCTGGAGTCCGAGCAGCTTGGCGGCGTTGCCCTTGAGCACCAGGGGACGCACCTCGTCCTTTATCGGTAGCCGTTCGAAGTCGGCCAGCCAGCGGTCCGGTGTGATCAATGGGTAATCCGAGCCGAACAGCACCTTGTGCTTGAGGAGCGTGTTCACGTATCGGACGAGGATCTCCGGGAAGTACTTGGGCGACCAGCCGCTGAGGTCGATGTAGACGTTTGGCTTGTGGACGGCGACGGCCAGCGCTTCCTCCTGCCAGGGGAACGACGGGTGCGCAAGGATCACGTCGAGCTCGGGAAAATCGGCGGCGACGTCATCGACAGCCATCGGGTTCGAGTACTTCAGGCGGACGCCACCACCGCCCGGCATGCCTGCGCCGATGCCGGTGGTGCCGGAGTGAAACAGCGCGATCAGCCCGGCTTGCGCGATCACCTCGTAGAGCGGGTAGTGATCGCGGTCGTTGGGCCAGAAGGCCTGGGTATTGGGGTGGAACTTGAATCCCCGGACCCCGGCCGCGATCAACTCCTGCGCCTCCCGGACGGCGAGTTTGCCCTTGTGGGGGTCGACGCTGGCGAACGGGATCAGAACGTCAGGATTGGCACGGGCCGCCTCGAGCACCTGCGCGTTGCCCACCCGCCTTCGGCCCATCCCCGCCTCGTCGTCGACCGTGAACACGACCGCGATCATGTTGCGCGCACGGTAGTAGTCCGCCACCTCCTGGGCGGTGGGCTGCGGCGGGTCGCCGCCGAAGTAAGCCGCCGCCGCTTTGAGCAGCTCAGTCGTGACCTCGTCCTGCGGCTCTCCTGCATTGCGCTCGGCGTGCGTATGCACGTCGATCGCCGCCACGCGATCCAGGTCGATGCCCATCACGCCCGCCGGTCGCGCTCAGGCGTAGGCGCGGAACAGGCAGTCGGTGACCAGCGAGGGCTTCCCTGCGCCGTCGACCTCGATCGTCGCCCGGAGCTTCAGCTGGAAGCCGCCCGAGATCTCGCTCACCTCGAGCACCTCGCCGCCGCCGCGAAAGTACTGGTGATCGTCGGTCGCGTCGGCGAACAGGTTGACCCGTTCCTGGGTCATTTCCTGCCAGTCGGTGTAGCCGAGGTGCGTGCCGGCGAGCTCCTGGAGCTCCGACATCTGGACGGCTCGGCTGGGTGACTCGGAAGTGCTCAAACCTGGAGCCTATGATCGCAGGCTATGGGGCTCGGTGGCATCACGGTCCCCGAGCCGCGGCGGGGACGGACCGTAGTTTCCCCGGCCGCCGGGTCGGTAGTCCTACCGGCGCGGCAGGTAGCGACTACCGGTGCACAAGCGCGCGGCGCACCGATAACTAGCTCAGATGATCGAGGATCTCGAGATCGGCTCGCAGGCGTCCGCCTCGGCAGAGGCAGTGAGCGCAGGTAACCATTTCTCGTGCTCGATGACCGCGGTGCTGGTCGCACGAGTGCACGACTACGGCGGCGACGATGCGGTGTCCGAGCTGCTGCGCGACTCGGGGGTCAAGCGCTCGCGTGAATATCTGTGCGACATCGTCAACTGGGTCTCCTACGACGAGGCTGTGTCACTTCTGCGCGCGGGCGCACGCGTCACCCACCATCCATCGTTCGCTCGCGCTGTCGGCGAGGACGCGGCGCGGCGGCTGAACGGCTCGCCCGTGGCCAGCCTGCTGCGCTCGCTGGGGTCCCCCGAGAACGTCTATCGGCAGATCGCCACGACGGCGTCGAAGTACTCGACCGTCGCGCGGCTCGAGGCCGTAGAGGCCGGCCCCGGGTTCGTCGAGATCGTCTCAACCAGCCTCCCCGGCTTCACGCGCAGCGCCGAGCACTGCGCGTGGACCTGCGGTCTACTGACCCAGCCGCCGATTCTGTTCGGTCTCTCCGCGGCGACCGTGACCCACGAGTGCTGCGCCGCCTTCGGCGCGCCGACCTGCGTGTACCGCGTGGACTGGGAGACCGGCGAAGCCTTGAACGGGGGACACCCCTCGGAGCAGCTGCAGACCTTGCGCGAGCAGCTCGACGCGATGAAGGAGCGTCTGCACAGCATGTTCCAGACGGCGGCCGACATCATCGGCTCGGGGGAAATAACCGACGTGCTCGCCCGCATCACCGAACGCGCCGCGGCCGAGGTCCGCGCGCCGCGCCACCTGCTCGCCGTGCGGATGGACGAAGGCGGCGAGCTCCACTGCCATCAGAAGGGATTCGACGAGCCCGACGTTGCCGCGTATGCCGAGCGCATCCTCGCCGCCGATCCATCCGAGCTGTCGGACTCGTGGCTCGTCGTACCGGTGCGATCGGATCGCCGGGATTACGGGCGGCTGTGCGCGATGGACCAGGAGGGGACGCGCTTCTTTCCCCAGGAACGTGAGCTGCTCCAGGTTTACGCCCGCTACGCGGCGGCGGCGCTCGACAGCGCGACCGGGCTGATGGAGGCCAGGCGCCGCTACGGCCAGTCGAGTGCGCTGCTCGAGCTCGCCCGCGAGCTGGCCGCGGCCGGGACCAGCAACGAGGTCGCCCGCCGACTCGCCGACGCCGTTCCGGTCGTGGTCGATTGCGACGGCGTCGGTGTCTACCTCTGGGACGTCGCGCGCGGTGCGCTGGTGCGCCGCGCCCTGACCGAGGGCGGCCAGCGCGCGCAAGCCGAGCCGCAGGCCTGGACTCCCGTGGCCGGCAGCCCGCTCGAGCGGTTCGTCCTGCAACGCGGCTCCGAGCCCACCTTCGTCGACGCCGAAAGCGGAGATCCCGTCCTGCGTGACGCGTTCGACCAGGCCGGATTCAAGGCGACCGTGCTCGTGCCGCTCGCGGCGCCGGACCGGTTCCTCGGAATGCTGCGAGTCTCGGTCAACGAGCGTCCCGAGCGGCTGCGGGCGACGCCGGACCTGGTGGACCGGCTCTCGGGCGTTGCCGCACAGGCGACGACCGCGCTCCAGAACGGACACCTGCTTGACCAGATCACGCACCAGGCGCTCCATGATCAGCTCACCGGACTGGCCAATCGATCCCAGTTCGCCAGCGACCTTCGCGCCGCTGTGCACAACGCCGGCGAGGGCTCTGGCAGAGTGACGCTGTTCTACATCGACCTCAACCGATTCAAGCCGGTAAACGACGAGTTCGGGCACGAGACCGGCGATGCGCTGTTGGTCGCCGTAGGCGCGCGGCTTGCCGCATGCACGCGGAAAACGGACACCGTGGCGCGGCTCGGTGGCGACGAGTTCTCGGTTCTGATTCGCTCGGGGAGCAACCCGTCGGTCGTCGACGCTGTCGCCGAGCGCCTTGCCGGCGCGTTCGCCGCGCCATTCCGGGTCGAGGGGCATGAGCTGACGGTCGGAGCGAGCATCGGGAGGGCGACCTTCCCACTGGACGCAGACGGGGCGGAGAGCCTCCTCCGCCGCGCCGACGCCGAGATGTTCGCCGCCAAGCGCCGTGTCCACGCCAGCGCCCAGCCGGCACACGATTCACGTCTCTGAGGGAACTCACGGCCGAGTCGCGGCCATGCCCGGGCGCTTTCTCGCCCCCGCCGCAGCCCCCCATCGACCGTCCGGGGCCACCCGGGAGCGCGGGGCTGGGCCCCTATACTTGCCCAATCCGGACGAGGAGCAGCGCGTGCAGGAAATGGTCATCTACGGCGTTAGCTTCGACATGGTGGGCAAGCAGCCGATCGTGCTGCTCAAAGCCGTCGAGAGCAACAAGTTCCTGCCGATCTGGATCGGGCATCCCGAGGCGGCCGCGATCCTGATGAAGCTGCAGGGGGCTTCGACGCCGCGCCCCATGACCCACGATCTGCTGTCCGAGATGCTCGGTGAGCTCGAGGTCGAGTGCACCAAGGTCGCCGTCACCGAGCTGCGTGAGAACACCTTCTACGCGGCCATCAGCCTGCGGTCGGGCGGCAGGGAATTCGAAATTGACTCGCGGCCGAGCGACGCCCTGGCGCTCGCCGTCCGCGCGGGCGCGCCGATCTTCGCCGCGGACGAGGTGATCTCCGAGTCGGCGATCGAATTCGAGCACGAGGTCGAGGACACCGAGGAAGTCGTTGAGAAGTTCAAGGACTTCCTCGACCGGGTTACGCCCGAGGATTTCGCCAGCGACGAGTAGCGCGCGCCGGCAGCGTGTGATGGCCCGCCCCGGCTAGTGGGGCACTTAGGTCCGGGCGGTAGCCTGCGCGGCAGCCAGGATCCGCTCGATCAGCTGATCGAACCCGATCCCCGCCGCATCGGCGGCCTGGGGCAGCAGGCTCGTCTCCGTCAGACCGGGAATCGTGTTGGTCTCGAGCACGAACAGCTCGTCGCTCTCGTGCGCCAGCATCAGGTCCACGCGTGCGAAGCCCGAGCACCCGAGCAGCCCGTAGGTGTCGAGCGCGATCTCGCCGGCACGGCCCGCGAGTGAACCCCCGAGCTCGGCCGGGCAGACGAAGCTGGTCCGCCCGATCTCGTAGCGAGACTCGAAGTCGTAGAAGTCCTCCTGCTCGGGAAGCGCCTCGACGATCGGCAGCGCGACCGCCTCGCCGTCGGTTTCGAGGATTGAGATCGCGAGCTCGCGTCCGTGGACATAGCGCTCGAGCAGAACCTTGCGGTCGTACGAGAATGCGGCGATCAGCGCCGCCGGCACATCAGACGGCGTACGGGCGAACTTGATCCCGAGGGCCGAGCCCTGGCTGGCCGGCTTGACGACGATCGGAAAGTCGAGACGCTGCTCGATCGCGGGCAGTGCCTGCGCGGCCCCCAGGCTCCCGAACGCCGTCTCGTTGAAGGCGTAGAAGTCCGGCGTCGGTATGCCGTGGTCGCGCATCGCGTGCTTGGCCAGGACCTTGTCAGCCGCCCGGATGCAGGCCGACACGCCCGATCCCGTGTAGCTGATGCCCATCACCTCGAGCAGCTCCTGCACGGTCCCGTCCTCGCCGTCACGGCCATGCAGTGCCACGAACGCGATCTCCGGCCGCTCGGCCTGCAGTCGCTGCACGATGTCCGACCCGACGTCGATCGCGACCACCTGATGGCCCAGGCGCTCGAGCGCCTCGTGCACCCTGGCTCCCGAGCGGAGTGATACCTGGCGCTCGAGCGAGCGCCCACCCTTCAGTACGGCGACCCGGCTCAACGCTCTCGCTATGCCTCGAACCCGGTCATCCGGTGCGCTTGCGCTTGGCCGGCAGCCGCAGAACCTGTGCGAGCTCGACGCCCGATTCGCGCGGGCTCCCATCGCCGTTCGGGCGTCCGGGTGCCGAGGAGCGCGCCGGGGCGGTCGGCTGCGCACCGGTGAGCGTTCCGTACATGGCGATCTGCTCGCGCACGACCTCTCCGATCCGGCGGATCCCCTCGCGGATGTCATCTTCGCCGACGCCGGAGAAGTTGAGCCGCATCGCCGAGCCGCCACGTCCGTCGACGTACGCCGCCCGGCCGGGCACGAACGCGACGCGCTCCTCGAGGGCGCGGGCGAGCAGATCGGTGGTGTCGATGTACGGGGGCATCGTCGCCCAGATGAACAGGCCACCCTGCGGGTGCGTCCACTCCGCCTCGCGCGGGAACTGCTCGGCGAGCGCGTCGAGCATCACGTCCCGGCGACGACGGTAGATCTCGAGCAGCGAGCGAACGTAGTCCTCCCACGGGCCGGCGTCGAAGTAAGCGCTGACGAAATACTGCGAGATCGACGATGAGCACAGATCGGAGCCCTGCTTCCCGATCTGCATCTTGTGCAGGATCGGCGCCGGGGCGACGGTCCACCCCAGCCTCACCCCGGGTGAGAGGATCTTCGAGAACGTGCTCGCGTAGATCACGAACTCGTCATCCAGTGAGCGCAACGTCGGCAGCGGCTCCCCCTCGTATCGGAGCAGCCCGTAGGGGTTGTCCTCGAGCACGAGCAGCTCACGCTCACCGGCGATCCGAACGAGCTCGTAGCGCCGCTCCAGCGACATCGTGACGCCGGCCGGGTTGTGGTGGTTCGGGACGGTGTAGATGAACTTCGGCCGCCGGCCGGTCCGCTCGAGCTCGTCGAGCGTCTCCTCGAGCTCATCGGTGAGGATCCCGTCTCGGTCCATCGTCACCTGAACCACGTCGGCCTGGTAGGCGCAGAACGTCGGGATTGCGCCGGGGTAGGTCGGCGCCTCGGCGACGACCACGTCGCCCGGGTCGAGCAGCGTCTTGCACACGAGGTCGATCACCTGTTGTCCCCCGGTGGTGACCAGCATCGAGTCGGTGTCGACATCCATCCCCTCGGCGGCCATCACCTCGGCGATGCAGCGCTTGACGAGCGAGAGGCCCTCGGTCGGGCCGTACTGGAGCGCCCGCGCGCACGAGTCCCCGGCGACCGTGCGCATCAGCGCCGCATAGGAGTCGGGCGGAAACGTCGAGGTGTCGGGCATTCCGCCGGCGAGTGAGATCACATCCTCGCGCTCGGTCAGCGCCATCAAGTCGCGCATCGCGGAGGACTTCATGACCTTCGTGCGCTCGGCGAACAACGCTGCGTAGCGCTCGATATCTCGTGCCGCCGACCGCGGGCGCCGAACCGGCCCGCCGCTGCCCGGGCTGGCGTCGCCCGCGCGCGGGCTCACGCTGCCCTCTCGTCTATCGTCACGCTTCGTCACGGTACAGCACGGTGCACCTCGTCTTTGACATTTTCCAGGGGATCGGCGTCGCGGCAGCGGTCGGAATCCGCCCCTTTCTCCCCACGCTGGTCGTCGGGGCGCTTGCCGCCGGAGATGTCCAGATCGACTTCAAGGGGACTGGTTTCGCCTTCCTACAGCACGCCCCCTTCCTGCTCGTGATGGTTCTCGGGGCGATTGCCTTCTCGCTTGCCGAACGGCGGCTCGGTGGCGAGCGGCTGCAGCGGCGAGGGCCGGCGGCAATCCTGGGCCTCGTTGCGGTGGTTCTGGGCGCGCTGCTGTTCGCCGCAGCCCTCGCGCAAGGGCACTACAGCACCTGGCCCGGCTACATCGGCGGCGTGGTCTGCGCCGCCGTCGGGATTGCCGCGACCGTGCCGCTGTTCGCACGCGTTCGAGGGCGGCTCGACGCCTCGGCCCAGACAGCGCTGCCGCTGTTCACCGAGGGTGGGGCGCTGCTGCTCGCGGCGCTGTCGGTGCTGCTGCCGCCCGTCGGGCTGCTGGGATTGCTGGGATTGCTGTGGCTCCTCTTCGCCGGCCGTGGTCGCGAGCAGAGCAAGTACGCCGGCCTGCGGATCTTGCGCTGAGAGCGACAGCCCGCTTTCCATGAGTACGCCGGGCTCGTCCGCGTCGGGACCCAAGAAGCTGGTGCTGACGGTGATCGATGCGCTCAAGCCGTCGATGCTCGAGCGCGCGATCGCCAGCGGCCAGGCGCCGACCTTGGCGCTGATCAAGGAGCGCGGCGTCTACGTGGGGGACTGCGTCGCGGCATTTCCCTCGGTGACCCCGGTGTGCGCGGCGACGATCACCACCGGGACCGGCCCGGACCAGCACCACATCCCGAGCATGAACTGGTACCACCGCGATGAGGGACGTTACGTCGAGTACGGCTCGAGTTTCTCCGCCTCACGGCAGTTCGGCGTAGTGCGTTCCCTGACCGACACCGTTTACCGGATGAACTCCGAGCACCTCTCGCATGATGTGGAGACGGTCTTCGAGACGCTCGACGACGCCGGCGTACGTACCGCGGGGACCACGTACCTGATCTACCGCGGCCGCCACCAGCACGAGGTGGCGCAGGAGTCCGCGCTGGCCCGGCTCGTTACCTCGACCCTGTTCCGCCGGACGATCGACGGGCCGCAAGAGCTGTTCTACGCCGACATCTACGCGAGTCGCAAGACGGGCTGCCGTGGGCAGCTCGGCCTCCCGGGCGTGCGAGACCAGCACACCGGCTGCGTCGGCTCGTATCTGGTCGAGCACGACCTGTTCGACTTCATGTTGTTCTCGCTGCCCGACAACGACGCCTTTTCGCACCGCAACGGCCCGCACGCCCAGGTGACATCGATCGCCGCCGCCGACCGGCAACTCGAGCGCCTGATGCACGCCGGCGGTGGACCCGAGCAGTTCCTGGAAGAGCACGCGATGATCGTGCTCTCCGACCACTCCCAGGCCTCGGTGGAGAAGAGCATCCGGCTCGACCATGCGTTTGCGGACTTCGACGTCGCGACACCGAGTCCGTCGCGCTCGATCGGCGCCGAGGTGGCGCTCAGCCCCGCTCAGCGCTCGGCGATGATCTACGTCCTCGACGAGGAGCACCCCGAGCGGGTGATCGAGCGGGCGCTCGAGGTCGGCAGGCAGCTCGAGGGCGTGGATCTGGCGATCACGCTCGAGCGTGCCGGGGAGGCGGTTGTGCGCAGCCGCCGCGGCGAGCTTCGGTTCGGCCCCGGCGGCGAGCTCGAGGATCTCCGCGGGGGGAGGTGGAGCGTGCAGGGCGACTACGCGGTATTGCGCGCCGAGGTTCAGGACGGCCGCTTCCTGTCCACCGAGTATCCGGACGCACTGTCGCGGATCTGGTCGGCGCTCAACTGCCCCAACGCGGGCGACGTGCTGCTGTCCGCGGCTCCGGCCTACGAGTTCGTCGATTGGGGAGGGGCCGATCACGTCGGCGGCGGTAGCCACGGCTCGCTGCACCGGTCGGACTCGCTCGGGGCGTTGATGTGGTGTGGGACGGGACCGGATTCACGTACTGTGCGCGAGCAGTGGTCGCTGCGCGACGTGACCCCGATGGCGCTGGCGCATTTCGGACTAGGCTCTGCCGAGGGCGAATCTGGACCCGAGTGAGGCCCCCGACGCTTACGAGAACCCGACCAACGGCCGATACAGTTGCGAGATGTCCGACGAGCTGAGCACCACGATCGAGCTGCCGTTCCGGGCTCGCGTTCGCCACGGCGTGCGCAAGACCCAGAATTGGCTCCAGCTGGTGCGGTTCGCGGCGGTTGGCGCGAGTGGCTACGTGGTCAACCTGGCGGTGTTCGCCCTCTGCGTCCACGCCCTGGCGATCGACTACAAGCTGGCTGCGGTGGTCGCCTTCGTCGTCTCGGTGGTGAACAACTTCTGGTGGAACCGCCACTGGACGTTCAGCGCCAAGCAGGACCATCCGATCGAGCAGGGCGCCCGATTCTTCGCCGTCTCGCTGGTCGCGTTCGGTCTCACCTACGTGGTGCTGGTGTCGCTTGTGGACGGAGCCGGGATGGCCAAGGTCGTGGCCCAGGCGATCGCGATCGCGGCCGGAACGCCGCTCTCGTTCGTTGGGCAGAAGCTTTGGAGCTTCCGGGCCTAGGCCTGCTCCGCCGCGGAACGCGCACGAGCCTGACCCTCGCGCTGGCGCTGCTCTGCGTCGGACTGTCCAGCGCCACCGCAAGCGCTGCCTCTGCGGCGGGCACCGTGGCGAACTCGAGCACTCCGGTCCTCGTAACCGCACAGAGCACGCCGCCGAAGGGCTACCGGCTGACGGCCGCCACGGTGAGGCGGACGGCCTTGGCCGACTTGCGCGTGCAGGCCGAACTTCGCCGCCATCCGCGCGCGCTCTCATACGAGTACACGAAGGGCCCCGGTCAGTGGCAGGTCAGCTGGTTCTCGGCGGGCAGGAGCCAGAAGGAGCTGATGCAGGTCTACGTCGACGACGCCTCGGGGCGAGTGACCCAGGTCTGGACGGGGTTCCAGGTCGCGTGGACGATGGCCCGGGGGTATCCGGGCGCGTTCGGGCGGCGCGTGAACGCGTGGTACGTCTGGCTTCCGCTGTGCGTGCTGTTCCTGGCGCCGTTTCTCCCTTGGCGCCGCCGGCCGACGCTGCTGCATCTCGACCTGCTGGTGCTGCTCTCCTTCTCCGTCTCGCTGGCCTTCTTCAATCACGCACTGATCGGCCTCTCGGTACCGCTGACGTACCCGCCGCTGCTCTACCTGCTCGTCCGGATGCTGCTGCTGGCCTTCGGGAAGGGCGTCCCGCGCTCGCCGCTGCGGCTGCTGGTACCCGCATCGTGGCTACTGATCGCGGCAATCTTCCTGGTCGGGTTCCGGATCGGCCTCAACCTGGAGAACTCGAACGTGATCGACGTCGGCTACTCGGGCGTGATCGGCGCCGATCGGGTGATCCACGACAAGCCGCTGTACGGCGGCTGGCCGACTGACAATCCGCAAGGCGACACGTACGCGCCGGTCGCCTACTACGCATACGTCCCATTCCGGGCCGTCTTCGGTTGGAGCGGCACCTGGGACGATCTCCCCGCCGCCCACGCCGCGGCGGTGTTCTTCGACATCCTGACGCTGCTTGGCCTGTTCCTGCTCGGGCGCCGGGTCCGCGGGCCGACGCTCGGGATCGTGCTGGCCTACGCCTGGGCGGCCTACCCGTTCAGCCTGTGGACGCTGAGCTCCAACACCAACGACACGCTGGTCGCGTTCCTGATCGTGCTCGCGCTGCTCGCGATCACCTCGGCGCCGGCACGCGGCGTCGCCGGCGCGCTCGCCGGGCTGACCAAGTTCGCTCCGTTCGCGCTCGCCCCGCTGTTGCTGCGTGGAATCGGCGAGCCGCCGCGCCGGCGCTCGGCGCTGTGGTACGTGCTCGCCTACGGGCTGACCGTGCTCGCGGCGATGCTGCCGGTACTTCTGTCGGGGAATCTGCACGCGTTCTGGCGGGACTCGGTCTCCTACCAGGCAGGCCGGGTGACGCCGTTTTCGATCTGGGGCCTGTGGGGCGGCCTCGGGGTCGAGCAGCACCTTGTCCAGGGCGCCGCCGTGGGGCTGGCGATCGCGGTCGCCTTCGTCCCCGACCGCCGCGGGATCGTGGAGCTGGCGGCTCTCGGTGCCGCGGTCCTGATCCTGCTCCAGCTCGGCATCAACTACTGGCTCTACTCGTACATCGTCTGGTTCTTCCCGCTCGTGATCCTGGCCGTGTTCGCCAGCCATCCGCGCGCCGGCCCACCGGTCGGGGGACGGCGGAGCGGCGTGTCAGAGGGACTCGCGCCGGAGCCGTTGCCGGTCTGAGCCGGCGGCCCGAGGCTAGGCGGTACCTGGGGCGGGCTCGAGTATCTGCTCGATCGAGTCGGCGCGCATCGGCGTGCCGGCTGTGATCAGGACGGCGTTCAGCCACGGATCCTCTTCGGAGGTTTCGAACTTCACCGGCATCTTGGTGACCATCGACTCCAGCGCTTGCTCGCGCTTGACCCCGATCACCCCGCCGCGCGGCCCGGTCATGCCGACATCGGTGATGTAGGCCGTCCCGCCGGGAAGCACGCGGGCGTCGGCCGTCGGGATGTGGGTATGCGTCCCGAGGACCGCGGTGACGCGCCCGTCGAGGTACCAACCCATGCCCACCTTCTCGCTTGTCGCCTCGGCGTGCATGTCGACCAGCACGTGATCGGCGGAGCGCTTGAGCGCGTGAAGCGCCGCGTCGGCCTCGGAGAACGCGTGGCGGCCCGCGTTCATGAACAGGTTGCCCGACAG
>DATCNP010000088.1:0-12352 GCA_036565205.1 Solirubrobacteraceae bacterium
TCACGAAGCACGAGCAGTCTCGTCTCCGCCGTACGCCGGCGTCGACGCTGCTGCTCTTGGCGCTGAGCAGCCGTCACGGCGGTTGCTGACTATCGGCACGCGTCGCCGCTCTCGGACTGAGGGGGTCACGAAGTTGGCGCCAGTTCTGGATATCCGCTCGTAGACGAAGGCAGGTCGACCGCCGCTGACGGCGCGGGTCACCAAATCGTCAAGAGAGGGTCCAGCGCCGCTCGCACTTCGTTGGTCGCCAGCAGGACGCAAGGGTGCTGCGTTTTGACGGCGATGTATCCGACGGCTGCGACGTGGTCCCCAGAATCTGACCTAAGGCGATTCAACTCTAGGAACTAGTCGCCAAAAGTTATCCGATTTGCGGGCCTTTCCTGATGGGCACGGCTGGTTTCGAACCAGCGACCTCTCGCGTGTGAAGCGACCGCCACCTGCCGTTAGAAGGTGTTGGTTTGCAGGAGTTTGGCGGCTGATTCTGCTCTCGTCGACCGAAATTACTGTCGTGGATTGCATGGATTTGTCGCGGATGTGGTCCCCGGAATCATTCCGGTGACCAGCGGGCGCGCTAGCGGCCGATGGGGCCGCGCAGCGACTCGGCGTCTGGGCCTGCGCCGGCCCTGTTGACGGCCCAGCTATGCCGCCGCGCGCGCGCCGATGAGCCCGGCGATCGACAGCCGCCGGGTACACATGCGCGCGACGTGCTCGCGCGCGTCGGACGGGACGGCGTCGCCCCATGCCGCGGCGGCGTCCTCTGCCCTCGCCAGCAGGTCTTGGATGAGGTCTGGGGAGGGACGGGCCTCGAGCAGGCAGCGCAGGCCGAAGCCGATGTGCCAGCGCTCGTCGAGGTCGACGCGCTTCACGCCCTCGCCTACTCCTGGCAGCGCACCGTCGGCCAGTCGTCGAGCAGCGCGCGTTGCCCGGCAGCGAAGACGATCCCCTCGAGCACCATGTGGTAGAGGCTTACGCCGTTGCCCAGGCCGGTGCGGCCTGCCGCGAGCTCGGCGGCGCAGCGCGGGCAGCCGCACCTCGAAGAGCTCGAGCACCGCGGCCGGGACATGGGCCCGGGCCGCGGTGCGCCGCTCGGCCGGGGTCGCTCCGGGCAGCTCGAGCACTCCGGCGGCGATGCGGTCGAAGAGCAACGCGTGGCGCTCCTCGTCGCGGCGTTGCAAAAAGAATACCCAAGCCTTCAAGGTGTCCTCGGTCGCCTCGGCGAACGGCGCGAGCTGCTGGGAGACGACCTCCTCGGCCACGCAGAAGCCAGCGAGAAGCTCGGTGAGGCGGCGGCGGCGCGCGGCCGGCAACCCGGGCCACGCACGGGCGTCCGGGGCGAGGTCGATGGCCGTCGCATCCCACTGCAGACGGGCCACGATCTGAGAGTTGGAGCTGAGCCGTGCGAACATCATCCCTACACCTCGACGCCGTTGGCGCGGCCCTCGGCGGGATCGAACATGTACGTGCACGGCCGGCACCGCCGGGGCTTCCGGTCAGCCATGGGGCCAAGATACCAAGCGATATCCGAGGCTCCCCAAACCTCAAGTTGGAAAGTCGCGTCGATCGGACGTTCGGAACGGCCAGCGTGACGGTGGCGCTGGCACGGATGAGAGCTACCGATTCCCGCGAAGGAAACGCTGACTGGCTGCGGGGAGGGTGAGCACCGATGGCGGGCCTGGCATCATCGCCGGCAGTCGATCGACCTCGCGACCGGCGTCGGCTCTGACCGAACTGACTATGCGACTGCCGTGCTGATTAATCCGTGCTCGTGCTGTTTGACATCGACGGGACGCTTCTGCAGGGCACGACCCAGGCGGTCGGCCAGGCAATGCGTGCGGCACTCGAAGAAGTGCATGGGATCGACATGCGCCTCATTCGGACGCAGATCGCCACGGCCGGCCGGACCGACGGCGAAATCGCGCGTGCGATCCTGCTCGACGCCGGCGTCCCCACGGAGCGGATCGACGCCCGCGCTGACTGCGTGCGCGCGAGTTGTTGCCGGTCGAGCGCCCGGCTGCTCCCCGACGATCTGTCCCATGCAGTGGCTCCCGGGGTGGGGGAGTTGCTCGACTGGCTGACAGTGCATCAGGACGTGAAGCTTGGATTGCTGACTGGCAGCTACGAGCCGATCGCGCGGCTGAAGCTGACGCGAGCCGGCATCGGTCGGGTGTTTCCGCTTGGACAGGGCGCCTTTGGCTCGGACGCCGAGGATCGCGCTGCCCTGCCGCCGATCGCCCGGCGACGTGCCGGCTCGGTCGAGGCTCCGTACCCCCGTTGCCAGACGATCGTGATCGGTGACACGCCGCGGGACATCTCGTGTGCGCGCGCAGACGGGCTGCGGTGTGTGGCAGTGGCCACCGGGGACTTTACGAGCGACGCGCTGGCGGCTGCGGATGCCGTGGCGCGCGACGCCGTCGAGCTGCGGCTGATCTTGTCGGATCTTGGGATCGGCTCCTCCGGTGTGGCGCGCCGCTGAGCGAAGCCCCCCGAAGAAGACGACGGCGGTATGTCACCTCACGGCCACGGCGCCGTCGTGCAGGTCATCCGTACCGCTCTCAGCGGCGCCGGCCGGCACGCGTGAGCCGTCCCACGCGTCCGGGGCGATCCGAGAGCCGATCGCGGCAACCAGCGGGCCCGCCTTGAGCAGAGCCTCCTCGAACTCGTGCTCCGGATCGGAATCGGCGACGATCCCGCCGCCGGCCCCCAGCCACAAACGGCCGTTGTGTTGCTCAAAGGTGCGGATAGCGACGCTGAGCTCGAGCCCCGCCACGGGGCTCGCGAAGCCGATCGCCCCCGTGTAGACCTCTCGGCCGGTGCCCTCGAGCTCAGAGATGACGCGCATCGCCTGGATCTTCGGCGCCCCGGTGACAGAACCGGGCGGGAATGCGGCGCGCAGGAGGTCTTCGTTGCCCACCCCGGGGCGCAGACGGCCGCCGACCTCCGACACGAGGTGCCAGACTCCTGGATGCGGCTCCGCCTCGGGCCACCGCGGGGCTTCGATCGTCCCGTAGGCGCATACTCGGCCAAGGTCGTTGCGCATCAGGTCCACGATCATCACGTGCTCGGCGGCATCCTTCGCGGAGCCGCGGAGCGCCGCGAGCGCCTGCTGCGCCATTCCCTCGTCCTCTGGGCGCTTGATCGTTCCCTTGATCGGCCCGGTCACGACCGCATCGCCCGCGCGGCGCAGAAACAGCTCTGGAGACAAGCTGGCGATCCCGCCCCACGGCGTCTGAAAGGCGCCGCCCCGGGCAGGCGAGACTCGATCCAGCGCGCGTGCATAGAGCTCGGTGACGCAGCCGCGCCACCGCGTTTCGAGACGCAAGCAGATATTGGCCTGGTAAATCTCGCCGGCGAAGATGCGCGCACGGCATTCGTTGACCGCAGCCAGGTGGTGGCGCTTGTCGGTGTGACTGAGGTGAAACTGCGTGGGAGCCGTATAGACCGGTGCCGAGCGTCGAGGGGCGGCCAGGCAGGCGCGCAATTCATTCAGCCGGCGAGCGATACGGTCCTCCGCGCCGGTGCTGACCAGCGCTTCGAACCACCACTGCCCGAATGCGTCCAGGTGCAGCACGTGGTCGTAATACGCCAAGTGGAACTCGGGCAGGGGAACTGGTCGCGGCGGACCCACCGGCAGATCCTCGATGCCACGGCCGAGTCCGTACCCGAGCCACCCAAACCAGCCGCCGCCGATCGACCGTTCACGGGGGTCGTCGCCGACGCAGGGCAGCGCGTCCAGTAACGCAAACGGGTCGGCGCCGGGGTCGGCGACGACGAGCGGGGTCGAACCGACGACCGCTCCACCGCCGGCCCAGTCGCCGGTCAGCGCAAACGGCCACGGCTGGTCGTTGACCGCGCGCAATGCGTCCTGCGGCGTGAGCCTGCAGTCGAGCGGAACCCGCTCAAGTTTCGCCGACGCGAGGTTCGCGGACATCAGACGGGAGGTTAGCCCCGAGCTAACCTCAGGCAACAGTCTCGCGTTCGACCCACGACGCTGCGCAGTTCAGACGCGCACCGGGCGCTTGATGGTGCGATAGACGAACTCGCGCGTCTGCACCGATTCGCGGGCTGAGACGACCCGATCGTGATGCGGTGAGAACTGGCAGACCGGATCCGCGGCCGCCGCATCGCCCGTGAGCCGCAGCGCCTGGCAGCGGCAGCCGCCCCAATCCACCTCTTGTCGTCCGAGCGGGCACGTGCGGCATGGCTCCTGCATCCAGTCCGTCCCCCGAAAGCGCGCGAACGCGTCGGACTCGTTCCAGATCCACTCCAGCGGATGCTCACGGACGTTTGCGAACTCGAGCCCCGGGATCGTCGACGCCGCCTGGCAGGGCAGCACGTCGCCGTTCGGAGCGACCACCATCGCTGTCCGGCCCCAGCCGTCCATGCATGGCTTCGGCAGCTCCTCATAGAAGTCGGGAAGCACCCAGAGCACGTGCACCTTCGGGCCGACACGCTCACGGAAGCGCTGGACCGCTTCCTCGCCGCGCCGCAGCTGCTCCCGCGATGGCATGAGCGCCTCCTGGTTTGCGATCGCCCAGCCGTAGTACTGCGTGTTCGCAAGCTCGAGCCGCTGCGCCCCGAGGTCGAGTGCGAGATCGAGCAGCGCCTCGATCCGATCCAGGTTCTGCCGGTGCAGGACGCAGTTGATCGTCAGCGGAAAGTCGAGCTCCTTGGCAACGCGTGCAGCCGCGATCTTCTTCTCGAACGATCTGTTTCCGGCGATGCGGTCGTTGTCCTCCGCGTCCGGGCTCTGGATCGAGATCTGCACGTGGTCGAGCCCGGCTGACTTCAGTGCCTCCGCGCGATCGCGGGTGAAGAGGGTCCCGGCGGTGATCAGCGACGAGTAGAGACCGGCGTCGCGCGCGCCCGCGCAGAGCTCGATCAGATCGCGGCGCAGCATCGGCTCGCCGCCCGTCAGCGCGAGCTGAAGGACACCGAGCCCACGCGCCTCCCGGAACGTGCGGATCCAGTCCTCGGTGTCCAGTTCCCGGCGATACCTGCTGCCGCCGATGTCGAGGGGATTCGAGCAATAGGGGCAGTGCAAAGGGCACTGGTAGGAAAGCTCGGCGATCAGCGTCGAGGGCCTACTCTGCTGCATCGACGACGAGTCCTTTCTGAGCCATCGCGTCGACCAGCCCTCGAACGTCGTCGCCTAGATCGGCGCCGTCGTAGCGTGCAGCGAGGGCGCCGATGATGTCGGCGAGCGAATGTCCGCCGTCGCAAAGCTCGAGCACCTCCGCCGCGGTGGGGTTGAGCCGCACGACCCCCTCGGGGACCAGCAGCACGTGCTCCTCGCGCACCTCGTCGTACCGAAGTCGCGCGCCGGTCACGAGGCGGGGACGAGTCATGCGCCCGGTCCCCGCGGCTGGGTGTCGCCGCGCTCGATCGCGTCGAGCTGCGCCCACAGCATCTCGGTCTTGAAGCGGAGCGCCGCGACGGCGGCCTCCTGCTGCTCGCGCGTGCGGCAGCACTCAACCACAATTTCGAGCGCGTATTGCGCGTCGCGGGGCGCCTTCACAAGCCGTGTGCGGAAGTACTCAAGCCCTGCGGGATCAATCCACTCGTAGTGATGCTCTAATGCCTCGAGCCGCACGCGGATCGCGGCCGGCCCGAACAGCTCGGTGAGCGATGACGCGACCGCCTCGATCCACGGCTTCTGGCGAGCGAAGGTCACATAGGCGTCCACCGCGTAGCGCACCGCGGGGAGGACGCGCTGCTCGGAGACAAGTTCTGCTCGCGAGACGCCGACCGCCTCACCCAGCCGCAGCCACGACTCGATGCCGCCTGTTCGCGCCGTCGCGCCGTCGTGGTCGACGATGCGCTGTATCCACTCGCGCCGGACCTCGACGTCGGGGCAGTTCGCCAGGATCGCCGCGTCCTTCAACGGGATGCACCTCTGGTAGTAGAAGCGGTTGGAGACCCAGCGCCGCAGCTCCTCGCGTGTGAGCTCTCCTGCGTCCATTCGCCGGTGGAAGGGGTGAAGATTGTGGTAGCGCGTCGCCTGCGCCCGCAGGCGCGCGATGAACTCGTCGGGCGTCGACGGTCCGCGCTCGCCCGTCGGAATGGAGGCAATCTCGGTCACAGCTCGACCTCGAGCCCATCGTATGCAACCTCGACGCCAGCGCGGAGGACCGCGTCGCGCTCGGGGGAGTCCTCGAGCAGGATCGGGTTCGTGTTGTTGATGTGCACGAGTGCCTTACGCGGTCGCTCCAGCCGCGCAAGCGCCTCGAGTGTCCCGCCGGGGCCCGAGAGCGGCACGTGTCCCATGTCGCGCGCGCTGCGCGCCGAGATGCCGAGTCGGGCGAGCTCGTCGTTGCGCCAGAAGGTTCCGTCGACGAGCACGAGATCGCTCGCGGCGAATCGGGCGAGCACGCCGTCGTCCAACCGAGCGAGACCAGGGACGTAGGTGAGAACGCCGCCAGTGACGCGATCGCGGAAGACGAACCCGCTCGCCTGGAGCTCCAGGTCTGAGTCGCTCAGGTAGCGCGGCGCGTCGCCGCCCGCCGCAAACGCCTCGACTGCGAGGCTCGACCCTTCGAGCGGCGTCGCCTGCTCCGGTTCCAGCGTCTGCCACTCGGCCCCGCAATAGCGCTCCAGGATCGCCAACACGGGATACCCGTGCCGCAGCGCGCGCTCGACGCCCTCACCACCAAATACGCGCACCGGCGCCGCCGACTCGCGCAGGAGCAGAAGCCCGGCGGTATGGTCGATCTCCGCGTCGGTCAGCAGCACGCCCGCAATCGGTGGCACGCGAACGCCGTCGACCTGCCGGGGTGTGAGCGCCTCGAGCTGCTGACGCGCGTCCGGCGAGGCGTTTACGAGAAACCACGGCCCCTCCTCGCCCCGGATCGCCAGCGACGACTGCGTACGGGGACGTGCCCGCACACCCACGCGCGCGGCCTCGCACGTCGGACAATGGCAGTTCCATTGCGGAAACCCCCCGCCAGCGGCCGAGCCGAGGATACGAACATTCACGTGGCAAGCGAAGCGGGACGTAGCCTCGGGCAAGCGCCGGAGGCCACGCCGGCTTCGGACTCCTACCGGTGGTACAGGTAGGAAGTGACCTCGGAGCAGAGGTCGACGAACTCAAACTCGGGCCTGATCCACGTCATATACGGCCTCCCTCTAGAGTCCACGTAGTCCCAACTTCGATCTTACCGGACGGTGACAGCAGCCTAGTGATCGGGCCCAGACGGTGCAAGTCCAGGTAACGGCAAGCGACCCCGACGCAATCGGCGCCGACCTCGTCGCAGCGGCGGTGGGAGCCCGGGCCTCGGAGCTCGGTGTCCCGGCGCGCGCGGCCGCGGATGCCGATCCGGTCGCGATCGTGTACACGGACGCCGCCCCGCTCGCTGTCGTCGCGATCGAGCCCGACATCGAGGGACTGCGGACGGGTGCGGCCCGGGCGGTACGCGCGTGCCGGGGCGGGGGGACGGTAGCGTGGGCGGTGGATGCGTCCCTACCCCTGTCCGTCACGGACCAGGTGCGCGCGGTGGCCGAAGGTGCCGTCGTCGGCGGCTACGACGGCCGCCGCTGGCGAAGCGGTGAGCCGCCGCCCGGCGTCCAGCGCTTCGTGATCTGCGGCTGCGGCGACGACCTCGCACCCGTGGCCGACCGCGCCGCGCTCGTCGCGCGCTGGACGAACACCGCCCGCGAGCTCGTCGACGCGCCACCGAACTTGGTCTCACCGGCGGCGCTCGCTGAGCGGGCAGCGGCGTTTGGGCGGCTGGCGGCCGAGATCATCGATCCCGCCGAGGCGGGGCTTGGGGCGCTCGCCGCGGTCGGCGCGAGCAGCCCGGCGCCGCCGCTTCTCCTCGTGCTCCGGCACAGGCCGCCCGGTGCGCCGGATGCACCGCGGCTGGCGCTTGTAGGGAAGGCCGTCACGTTCGATACGGGCGGCTACTTCCTCAAGCCGCAGTCGGACATCGTCCGCCAGAAGGCCGATATGGCGGGCGGCGCCGCCGTCGTGGCGGCGCTGGGAGCGATCGCCGAGCTCGAGCTCCCGCTGTCGGTGACGGGTGTTGTGCCGGCCTGCGAGAACATGCTGAGCGGCAGCGCGATCCGGCCGACCGACGTCATCACGACGGCTGCCGGCCTCACCGTCGAGGTAACCAATCCCGACGCCGAGGGGCGCCTGATCCTGGCTGACGCGCTGTGGTACGCACGCGGCGACGGCGCGACGCACCTCGTCGACCTGGCGACCCTCACCGGCGCCTTGCGCGCCGGCATGGGCGATCTCTACGCGGGCGTCTTCGCCGCCGACGAATCGTGGCGTGATGCGGTCGTGCAAGCGGGCAACGCAAGCGGCGATCTCGCCTGGCCGTGGCCGCTCCACTCGCGCTACCGACCGCTGCTCGAATCGACCGTGGCCGACCTGCGCAACACAGCCGGAAAGAGCTTCGGTTTCCCGATCGTCGCGGCGACATTCCTGCAGCAGTTCGCGGGCCAAGGGCCGTGGGCGCACGTCGACATGCTGGGCCCCGCGTTGCTCGACGAGGATCGCGGCGACGCGTTCGGCCGCGGCGCGAGCGGCTACGGCGTTCGCATGCTGATCGAGCTCGCCACGCGCCTGAGCGCCGCGGCCGCTGCGTAGCGGGCCTAGAGCACCCAGGCGTTACGCTGGCGCGATGAACGCCGGAGGTCGCGATCTACGAGATGCGGCCGTGCCCGCAATTGGACGCGTCGTCGACGCTTCGAAGCTCGACCTGGCGGCGGCGGAGGCAGCCGCGCTGGCGCTGCTCCGTGCGATCGGCGCCGACGTCGACTCCCCGGATCTGCTCGGGACCCCGCGACGCGTCGCCGCCTCGTTCGCCGAGCTTGTCACGCCTGCCGAGTTCGCCGCGACCTCGTTCCCAAACGAGGGCCGCTACGGCGAACTCGTCCTTGTGCGCGACATCTCATTCCACACGCTTTGCATGCACCACCTCCTGCCATTTCACGGTCAGGCCCACGTCGCGTATCTGCCCGGGGAGAGGATCATCGGCATATCGAAGCTCGCACGCGTGGTCGAGGCATTCGCCCGGGATCTGCAGTTACAGGAGCGCCTGACCGTACAGATCGCCGACTGGCTGGAGCAGGAGCTGACGCCGCGGGGGGTGGGCGTGGTGCTCAGCGCCGAGCATACGTGCATGACGATCCGCGGAGTGCTCAAGCCGGGCGCCCGGACGGTGACCTCGGCGCTGCGCGGCCTGTTGCGCGACGACGCAGGCGCGCGTCAGGAGCTCTTCAGCCTTGTCGGCTGATGCTCGTGACCGAGTCCCGCTGATCGAGACCGTGGTGACCACGACCGGGAGCGACGGCGCGGTCAACTGCGCCGCGATGGGGGTGCGTTGGGGCGAGCATGAGCTCGTCTTCTGGCCGTTTGACGCCACTCGCACACTGAAGAACCTGCGCTTCCGAGGCGAGGCCGTTGTCCATATGACCGACGACGTACTCCTGTTTGTGCAATCCGCGCTGGGCCACCCTCGGCCCGCCGTGCGCGCCGCCAGCGTGATCGCGGGCTCGGTGATCGAGGAGGCGAGCTGCTGGCGCGAGGTGGTCGTGACCGAGATCACGCCCAGCGCCGGCGGAAGGGCACGCTCACGGGTGCGTGCCCGGGTGGTGGCCACCGGGCTCGGCACCCGGGAGCCGCTGGGTCTGTGCCGCGCCCGGCACGCCGCCGTCGAAGCGTCGATCTTCGCCTCGCGGCTGAAGTGGCTCGGTGGCGAGCGCGTCTGGGCTGAGCTCGCTCGCCTCCAGGAGCTGGTGGACAAGACCGCCGGACCGCGCGAGCGCGCGGCGATGGACTACGTGCGCCGCTACGTCGCCGAGCGGACGTGACCGCGATCGTGGTCACCGCGCCGGCGCGGCTGCACTTCGGAATGCTCGATCCGGCGGGCGTCGGAGCGCGCCGCTTCGGGGGCTTCGGCGTGGGCGTCGAGTCCCCGCGGGTGGTTGTGAGCGTCAGGCCCCGGTCCGACGATGCGGTCCTCGTGTCCGGATCGCAGGCCGACCGCGCGGAGATCTTCGCTCGCCGGGCATGGTCGAGGTTCGGGCTCAGCGGGGGGGTCGAGATGAACGTGCTCGAGGCGATCCCGCCACACATGGGGCTTGGGTCGGGCACCAAGCTCGGCCTGGCGATCGCTCGCGGGCTGGCCGGGCTGGCCGGCATGTCCGCCGGGCCGGAACAGCTGGCGGAGGCGAGCGGGCGGGGGGCGCGCTCCAGCGTCGGCTGCTGGACGTTTGCCGCCCCCGGGCTCGTGATCGAGGCCGGGGTGCCCGACGGGGGCTGGATCAGCCCGCTCGTGGCCCGATACACGATGCCGGAGCGCTGGCGGTGTGTGCTCGCGCTGCCGCTCGGTGTCGAGGGACTCTCCGGGGATGCGGAGGATCGCTTCTTCAGCCAGCTGCGCGAGTCGGGGGAGGCCGAACCACGCGTGTCGCGGCTGCTGCTGACCGCGCTGCTGCCCGGATTGCTGACGGGCGACATCGACGAGTTCGGCGTCGCGCTCACCCAGATCCAGCTCGAGATCGGATCGATATTTGCCGTCCGGCAGGGCGGCGTTTTTCATCCGCGCGCGGCGCCGCTGGTCGACGCGCTGCGGGCGCTGGGCGTCGGCGCGGTGGGACAGAGCTCGTGGGGTCCCGCGGTCTACGGGATCGTCGATGGGCCCGAGCGGGCCGCCCACGTCGCCGAGCGACTCCGTGTTGCGGCGGGCGCCGGCACCGAGGTAAGCGTGGTCGACTTCGATCGCCGGGGGGCCTGGGTGGCGCACGGCGCCTCGACCGGGGCGCGGGCATGAGGCTGCTGGTCAGCGTCGTCTCTGCGCAGGAGGCACGCCGGGCGCTAGCCGGGGGAGCGGACATCATCGACGTCAAGGATCCGGGCGAAGGAGCGCTCGGTGCGCCCTCGCCGCGCGTCCTCTCGGAGGTGGTGAGGGAGGTTGGCGCGGCCGCGCCGATAAGCGTCGCCCTGGGAGACATGCCCAACCTCCCGCACACCGCGGCGCTGGCTGCGCGCGGTGCCGCGCTCAGCGGTGCCGACTACGTCAAGGTCGGGCTGCGGGGTGTGCGCGAGCTCGACGATGCCGCGACGCTGATGCGCGCCGTCGCCGACGCGGTGGGGGTGGGCGGGGACCGAGTCTCGGTCATCGCTGCCGCCTATGCGGACGCCGACGCGCTCGACCCGCCGGCGCTCGCTCCCGCGTGCCTGCCCGCGCTCGTTGACCGGACGGGGATCGCGGGCGCGCTCGTCGATACCTTCGTCAAGGATGGCCGAGGCCTGTACGGCTGGCTGTCGGAGCCCGAGCTCACCGACTTCATCGCCCGCACGCATACCGCGGGCGCGAGCTTCGCCGTCGCCGGACAGCTGACCCGCGGCGATCTGTGTCGGGTGGCGGCCGACGTCGTCGGGGTCCGCTCGGCGGTCTGTCACGGCGGCGACCGAGCAGCCGAGCTCGACACCGACCTGGTGGCGGCCGCGGTCGCGGCGCTCAACCCCGGCTGATCCGCGTTCCCGCGCGGCGGCCCGGGTAGTCGGGGTCCGGTGCTCGCACGACGACGGAGACGCCGGTGCGGCGCATCGCCTCGGGCAGGTAGAAGTCGACTGCCCGCCCGCCGCCCGCCGCCTGGAGCTCCTCAAGCTCGGCGGCGGTCAACGCAGGCAGCGGCGGATCGTCGGACGGCCACCGCGCCAGCACCCCCGCGACCGGTTTGAGCAGGACCGCCTCCTCGGCCCCGATGGCGGCGGCCGCCAGCACCGCCAGCGAGTCGCTGGTCACCGTCCAGGACTCGGGCACGTCGGGCCGGCCGGTGAACGCCGCCTCAGCCTCCAGCACGGCGAGCGCGCGGGGCGGGACCAGGCTGGTGAGCCGCTCGGCGTCCGGCAATAACTGCGCCAGCAGCACGCCGAGCTGATCCATCGCCCGCAGCGCCAGTGCATGCGCGACGGCGTCGGACAGGCCCACCTGTGCATCGACCGCGCGCACAGCATCGGCGAACGGACCGCCCCCGGGCACCACCAGCACCGGCCGGTCAGCGGCCAGCTCGCTCGCCTCCGCGCACGCCCGGCGCAGGCCGTTGAGTCCCTGGGCCCGCAGCAGCCCGCCGCCGATCTTGACGACGACCGGTCGCGCTTCACTCACGGCCGAGCACCGACAGCGCGACCGCGGCGGCCACCTCGCCGCCCCGGCCGCCGAACAGTGTGGTCAGGGCCGTCTCGGAGCGCACCGGCAGCCGGCAACCCGCCGCCGCCGCGCGAGCCAGGAACGCTCCGACGCCGACGACGATCACCTCGGTCCCGGCGGGCACGCGCGCGGCGACCCGTTCCAGCGCCGAGGCGATCGACCCCACCTGCGCCTCGTGGACAGCCGCGGCC
>DATCNP010000089.1:0-2864 GCA_036565205.1 Solirubrobacteraceae bacterium
GGGGTGCGTCGCCGATCTCGACTCGGCGCCAGCCGTGGCCGTCGCTCCGCTCACCGCGGCGCCCCCCGAGCCCGGCTCCGCGACCAGCGCGCGATCGGTGACTAAACCGGGAGATACGGCCAGTTGTGACGGATTTGTGACCGTGTCGTGAAGAGCAAGCAACGGCGCTGAGGCTTTCCCGTGAGCCGCGCGCCGGGATCGTACTCCCGGCGTCGGAAAGGAGTCAAGCGGGCCCAGAGGCCCGAACAGCGCGCCGTCGCAGCGGCGGTTGCCTCACGTATCAGATATGCCCTTCGCCTCGAGCTCCGCGAGCGCCGACTCGCGCTTGGCCAGACCCGCGGCGCCCATTGCCCGCAGCACGGATGGAACCTTCGTGAACTGGATGTCCCGGTAATCGACGATCTCAAGCTGATTGCCGGACGGATCGTGGACTCGGAGCGAGCCGGCACTAGACACCGGCACGCCGTCCCGGCTCAGCAGCGCGCGCAGCGCCTCCTTGTCGTCGACCACGAGGCCGACGTGCCGATCGCGGTCGGTCGTTACGGCCGACTGCTCGCTGAGGGCCAGAAACTGGTCGCCCAGATCGATCCACGCCATCCCGCCTCGGCGGCCTCGCAGCTCGAACTCGAAGTACCGCCCGTACCAGGCCAGCGCCTCGTCGAGGTCCGCCACCTCGAACGCCACGTGATTGACACCCAATGCCTTGACGCCCATCTTCCACCACCCGAGTCGTTGCAACCTCATCCGCCATGGTAAGCCCGAGCGGAGCTGCCGGCCAGGATCTCCGCCTACGTGATCGCGGCCAGCAGTTCCGCGATTGCCTCATGAGCCATCACACGCAGCTCGTCGTCGGTCCGGTCCTGGACCGGGTGACCGACATGCACGCGGTGCAGCGCCGGCTGTCCGAGCAGCACAGCCTGCTCGTCGGCAGCCCCGCGGAAGGCCCCCGAGGCGGCCAGCACCGCGGGGGTACCGAGTGTCTCGAGTTCCATCACGTCCCGCAGACCGCAGGACACGCAAGAGCCTCAGTCGGCCAGCGCCTCGATCACGGCGTCGCTGCGCTCGGCAATGTCGCGACGCAGGTCGGCTGGGGCCGGCTTGGTGAAGGTGGGCTTGGCTGTGCGGAGCACCTCGATCCCACGCGCGCGAAGCAGCGACTCGACCTCGTCGAGGAACACGTCACCGCGCGGCTTGCGGATGTCGAGCAGCGCGACCGTGGCCGGCGATCCGCTCCGTGCCGCGAGCGGGCGGCCCTCGAGCTCGCGCTCTGCTGTCGGATCGAGGATCTTCAGCGCCATCGCTCGACACTAGCTGTTTGAGGACTGGATCCGAGCTCGCCCGAGACCCATCCGCCAAGCACCATCGAGAACAGGCCGGCGTCGCCACCGGCGTAGCTCAGCAGGATGCGCTCGGGCCCGGCGAACTTCGGAACCCGTGCGTCGGGGTCGGGAATCCACTCCGGGGGCAGGCCCTCGGCGATCCCGTCGGTGCCTCGCTGCAAATCGCCCGCCCGGCGCTGCGTGAGCGCATACAGCTCATCCTGGAGACGCTCGCGTGACCAGCAGGCCTCCCGGAAGAGCCGCCCGTGCTCCGGTCCGATCACCAGCATCGCGTCGAAGGCGATTCGCTGGCGCGGGGTGGCGACGTGCTCCAGCGCGATGGCGAGTGCCGCCGCCAGCGCTTCCGGCGTCCGCGCGAGCTGGTCCAGAACCAGCCGCGGCGCCTCACCGGCGAACACCGTCACCCCAGTTTCCGTGCGCTCGAGCTGGGCGCGCTCGTGCGCAAGCCCCGGCCACGGCGCGGTTTCGTCGAGCCGCTCGGCGAATGCGAAGCCGGTCTTGCCGGGCTGGCCGTGGGCGGCGCGATCCTCGCGGCCGGGTCGACCACCGCCGACATTCAGCACCGTCAGCTGGAGGGCCCGGCCGGTGGTCAGATTCGCTCGGTTGCCCTGGCCGAGAGCGTTCCCGCCGGCGTTCATCCCGGCCGCGAGCGCATAGGGGCCGCTGACCACGAGCACCGGGCCGGCGGGGGCGGTCGTGGCGAGCAGGCCGTGGAGCGCGAACTCCTCACGGCACGCGGCCTCCACGGCGGCCAGGACGATCGGCAGCTCCGGCCCGGCGCAGCCGGCCATCACCGCGTTGATGGCTACCTTTTCCACAGTCGCCTGCCCGCTGTAGGGCGGAACCGTCCCGACGAGCTCCTGGGGATCGCGCCCGGTGTGCTCGAGCATCGCCACCACCCGCTCGGGAGTAGGTGGTACGACCGGCAGGCCGTCGGTGAGCCCGCGCTCGTGCATCGCCTCGAACGGATCCTCGAGTTCGCCCAGGTCGAGCTCCCGCGAGACGATCCGGCCCGACGCACGCGCTCGGCGGCCCGCGAGGCGCGCCGCGAGCTCGGGGTCGCGCGTGCGCGAGGCGCAACCCGGCCGCATCGCCGGCAGACCCTCGACGCGCAACGTCCCGCCGGCCTTTGTCACCAGCTCCGCCATCCGGTCGCGTGCCAGTCCGACGACGCGATCGCATTCGGTTCCGTCGGCGAGCAGGATCAGGGTCGGCACGGCATCGGGATCAAAGCGTTCTGAGATCGCGTAGTCGACATCCACCTCGGGCACGCGCGAGAGCGACAGGCGCTCGGCCTGCTGCGCGGTCTGCTCGGGCGAGGACTGGGAGACGAGCCGTGCCCCCGCGGCATCGAGTGCTGGCAGCACGAGGTCGCAAACCGGACAATCGTGCTTGACCAGTGCGAGCAGCTCGAGCGACATCGCACTCAGTAGTCGTAGAAGCCGCGACCCGACTTGCGGCCGAGCCGGCCGCTGGCAACCATCCGCTTCATCAGCGGCGGCGGCGCATACTCGTCGCGCTTGA
>DATCNP010000090.1:0-2061 GCA_036565205.1 Solirubrobacteraceae bacterium
GCCTCGGATCTGGCATCGGCCGGACGAGCACGGCGACTGGGTCGGTGCCTGGCTGATCGGGGGCGACTCGGTGATCGAGTGGCTAGAGCACTTCGGCCCCGAGCACGGGCTCAACGCGGCCGATCTCGTCCGCTTCGACGAGCTGGCGAGGCCCAACTGGCTGAAGGGAGCAATACCCACACCGCCGAGCTGGCCCCCGATCCGCGACGCCGCCGCGCCCGACTGGGAGGGGTAGCGAGGAATGGCGAACCAAGGCTCTGTGAGCTGTCTCGTGCGCCATCAGCCGACAAGCCGGACGGCGGTCCGCTGCTCGGGGGAGTCAGCCCGCGCGGCGACGAGCTGCGGTTCGAGAGTCGAGCCGCTCGATCTCGGCGGCGAGCTCACGCGCCACGTCGGACAGTTCGCCGAACGCGCGCGCGATCGCGCTCAAAGCGACTCCTTCGAGTGCCTCGCCGAGCTCGGCGACTGTGGCGTCGAAGCGCTCCAACATGTCGGGTGGACCGGGGCGGGACCGCGCGCCGGGCCGCAGCTCGTGGGAGAGCTGCATGTTGCGGGCGCCCGGATGGGGACGATGCGCGAGGCCGAGCATGTCGGCGTGGCGCAGGGCGGCGGCCTCCTGCTCGGCGGCGTTCGCGATCGCGCGCACGCGCTGGGCGAAGCCGTAGTCCGGCGGCGCTTCGAGGCTCGCCTCGAGCGCGTCTCCCCAGCGCTGGTCGGCGAGCTGTACCTGTTCGAGAGCCATGCGGGGATCGCCGGTCATGACTGCTCAGCGGGTTCGAGGCCGACGGTCATGATGTGGTCGGCGATCTGTCGCGGGGCCGCGGTCGGCCAAGCGTCGGTCTGTGCGGAGCTCGGAGGGGAGGAGGCTTCCTGGCGGACGTATGCCGGCGAGGCGTCGGATAGGAGCGCACGATCTACCTCGGAGCGCCGCACTCGCCATGTGCGGCCCGCGCGGACGGCCGCGAGGCGTCCGGACTTGACCCACGCACGGACGGTTGCGGGATGGAGCTTTAGCTCCTCGCTGACCTGTGGCACGGTCAGCCACGGATCTTCTTCTGGAGCTGGGATCGTGTGGTCAGGCATCCAAAGCTTCCACGGCGCGCCCCTCAGGATAGATCACTTGGGCGTATTTGACAACAGTTGACAGCATACCTACCCTCCTAGACGAAAGGACCGCCGCCAAGCAGATGGACGACCAGCAGGGAAACGTCATCGATGGAACAGCGCGAGCGCGCCAATGGCGCCTCGCCAGGTCCAAGACGCACCCGGCGACGGACGAGGCAGAGGCCAGGTCGGACGCGCCCAAGAGCATCGCCGGCTCGCTGCTCGTCCCAGCCGACATGTTGCCCGCGGCCTTCCCAGGCGACGATCACCCCAATGGGGACGAGCAAAGCCGTACGACCGGGCGACCGCCCCGTCCCGGGGCCGTAACCGCCGACAAGGCGTCGGACGAGGACACCCTTCACCAGAATCCGTTCCTCGTCCCGGAGACAGCCGGCGCCACCGACGCAGGACCGGGCACCCTGCCCGCGCGCCACCGGCTGATCTCAGCGTTGCTCACCCACCCGGTTGGTGCGATCTACGCACTCCGAAAGTCGTCTCGAGCTCCGCTGCGTCGCGTGGCAATGGACCGCCAGTGGCTTCGCTCAGTCCGTCTAACCGGGTCGGCCGCGCTAGCGCTCGCGGCGGCCGCGATTGCGCTCCCGGCGGTGATCATCACGCAATCACACGCCACCCACTCGTCGCTGCCTCAGGGTTCCGTCAGTGGCGGCAGCGCCGGGCCCCTCAAAGCGTTCGAGTCGAGGGCCTTGGCCGCGGACGCCAACCCGTTCGGCCAACGGCGCTCAGCTCGCGATCAAGCATCCCAACGGTCGCGACCAGTTCGCGCACATCGAGCGAGCAGTAAGCACACGAGAACGCGACTAACGAGCAAGGCCGCAGCGATCCCCGCGCGCTACATGCCGCCGGCGTCCACCGGGACCGGCTCATCGGCTGACTCGGGAGCTTCCAGTTCCGGTAACTCCGGCTCCACGCCACGTTCGCCAGCGCCGCCCGCGGGAC
>DATCNP010000091.1:0-2668 GCA_036565205.1 Solirubrobacteraceae bacterium
TCGGGGTTGGGGATACAGGTGGCGAACGACAGTGCCGGCTCGTTGCTGAGCCAGACTTACCTGCTCAGCGCAAGCCAGACGATCTCGCAAAATGCTTGTGGGGTGCAAAAACTCGGTCCGGGAATGGAACCGTCCGGTTTGCAGGCAGATCGCGTTTACGCACCCGGTACGTTTCCGGAGCTCAGGCCGAGGTGCTCGTACCGCACGGCCAGCGAAGCAGCGTCCGCGGCGTGACGAGCCGGGCTGAGCGGAGCGAACGCGGCAAGTGGCACGCCGCCGCAGCAAGCAGTGCGCGATCAACAGAGCCCGAACGGCGAGATAGGCAAAGGAGAAGACCATGCCATCGATCTTCCCAAGCCCTGCGCCGAGAGGTCGCGACCGAAATAATGGCACCCTTCACGGATGTTCAGGAGCATCTTGGTTGCCTGGGACGGTTCGGAGCACGCGAAGCGCGCGCTCACCGAAGCCGTCGACATCGCCCGCACTCAGGACGCACGCCTGACGCTGCTCACGGTCGCCGCACCGATCCATATCTGGCCGGGGCCCTACGCTCCTCCGATCTCCGAGGCCGACCTGGCGCGAGCTGCCGAGCAAATCGCGGCGGAGGGCGAAGCGCTCGTACCCGAGGGCATCCCAGTCTCGGCGCGGACGGCCGCCGGTCATCCCGGCACGGAGCTCCTAAACCGTGCGGCGGCTGCCGGCCACGACCTGATTGTGATGGGCTCGCGCGGCCGCGGCGCGGTCCGCTCCGCTGTCCTCGGCTCGGTCTCGCACTTCGTGCTCAACCACGCCTCGATACCCGTCTTGATCGTTCGCGACCACGCCAAGCAGGCCGAGGCTCAGCACCGCACGGTAGTCACCGCGCCGCCCCCCGATCACTCGTGAAGCTGGCGAACCGCGCTCTCTGTGAGCGCCCCGGGGCGCGCCACGGATACGAGGCTTGGTTGGACGAGCGGGATACCGCCCGGCCGCTGACCCGCGCCGACCTGCACAGCCGAAGCGACGATACCGCCGCCGCTGTCGTCGCCTTAGGTGGGGGATCGAGGCGATCGTCGAGGCGACCGACCTGCGCAGCCGCGAGAACGTGCTCCGCCTGATCGACCCCGCGATCCTCGTCCGCGCATTCGCAAACGACGGCGACGCCGCCGCCGTCGCCGAACCGAACCGGGATCGCCTCCGCCGCCTCGTCCCCGACCCGGCCTTAGCCTGGATCCACCGCTGGACTTGGTGCGGCGTCGTCCGGTGCTGACGCAAGAATGACCTCCTGAGCTGGGCTTTTCCAGGCTGTGTGTGCAGCCGGGGCCCTGCAGAGGAGGTCACCTTGTTGGTGCATGATGACGGGCCTGTCAGATTGGACCGGGTGCGGGTCGTTTTTGATGATGAGCGGGTCGTGTCGGATGCCGGGATCGCGTTGGTGGCCACGCTCGCGCAGCGGTTGGGGATCGAGGGGTTGGTCGACCGGTTCGTCCTTTTGCGGCCGGAGCGGCCCGGGGCGCGTAACGCCGGCCGGAAGGTGATGAGCTTGATCTTCGCGATGGCGCTCGGCGCCGACTGCATCGATGACTCTGAGCTGCTGCGTTCGGGCCGCACGCGCCGTCTTCTGGGCGGCTGGGTCGCTGCGCCCTCGACGCTGGGCACGTTCCTGCGCGCGTTCACGTTCGGGCACGTGCGCCAGCTCGACCGGGTGCTCGGCGAGGCGCTGACGCGGGCGTGGCGGGCCGGCGCGGGCCCGGGCCTCGGGCGCCTCGTGATCGACGTGGACAGCTTCATCGGTGAGGTGCACGGCTACCTGAAGCAGGGCGCCTCGTTCGGGTACACCAAGAAGCGCGGCTACCACCCGCTCCTCGCCTCGCGCGCCGACAGCGGCGAGGTGCTGCACGTGCGGCTGCGGAAGGGCGCGGCGAACACCCAGCGCGGGATCCTGCGCTTCACCGACGAGCTGATCGCCAGGGTCGAACGTGCCGGCGTGACCGGCGTCAAGCTGCTGCGGGCCGACTCCGGCTTCTGGAACAACAAGCTGTTCGCGCGCCTCGAGAAGGCCGGCTGGCAGTACTCGATCGGGGTGCGGATGACCGAGCCCGTCGCGAAGATCGTCGCGGCCCTCCCCGATCAGGACTGGACGAAGATCGACGACTACCCCCAAAGCGGCGAGGCGCAGATCGCGGAGACCACGCTCGGCAGCCGCAGGCTGATCGTGCGCCGCGTCCGCATCCTCGGCGTCCAGGCCGAGCTGTTCCCTGTCTGGCAGCACTTCCCGTTCGCGACCAACCGCAGCGACGGGATCGCGCTCGTCGAGTTCGAGCACCGCCAGCACGCCGTCGTCGAGCTCTGCATCCGCGACCTCAAAGATCAGGCGCTCGAGCACTTCCCCTCGGGCCAGTTCAACGCCAACGCCGCCTGGACAGTGATCGCCGCGCTCGCGCACAACCTGCTGCGCTGGACCGAACTGATCGGCCTCCCCAACAGCACCCGCCGCGCCGCCCGCACCGTGCGCCGCCGCCTGCTCGCGCTCCCCGGCCGCCTCACCAGCCACGCCGGACGCTGGACGCTCCACCTCCCCGCACGCTGGCCCTGGCAGCAGGACTTCGGCGAAGCACTCACCCGGATCCGAGCGCTCCCTGCCGCCGCCTGACCCACCCCACCCGTCCCCTGTCCAGCCCACCAGACC
>DATCNP010000092.1:0-21151 GCA_036565205.1 Solirubrobacteraceae bacterium
TGGGCGAAAGCACAAGTGACGCCAGAGGGGCCACGACACGCGTGCAGCTCGTCTGTTGCAGCTGCGGCAGGTGCGTCGGCGGACGCTTCTGCACCCGGTTGGCAAAGCGGGAACGAGACGAGCGAAAGCCGCGTATCCGTCACCGGGATCGTCTCGTCGGGCGCTGGCTTGCTTGCGCGCTGGATGAGGCGTTAGAGGTGTGAGGACCGCTCCGTGACGCGTTCGACGAGGTGATCGAGGTCCGGCGCGAGCACGAGCTTTCGATCGGCGTATTTCGCCGGGCTTGAGACGGTCGGGGCTGATCGAGCGCGCGTGGGCGCGCGGCGTGCAGGTGATGATTGAGTGGGCCGGCACGAGCCGATCAACGAGCTTGAGCACGACGTCCGCGGCCGGCAGGAGGCTTGCGTCAGGCGGGGTCGTATGCTTTGTTCGAACTTGGGACGGGGAGACTCGCCCTTAGTTGGTCGGGGAACTGCGCCCCCCACTTCCCTGACTTTCCGGGGGGTCCCAGATGGATCTGGGCCCCCCGGGCCTTTGTTCCGCGTTGTATGTGGGGCGCCGATGCGCGGCGCAGGTCTCCTGATCGTGGGTGTGCGTGGCGCCGAGCTGTGCGCGACCTGCTGCGGTGAGCATCCATGGTCCAGTCGGCGCATGCTGCCAGACCTGCGCGCGAATCTGAAGCGCGCCGGTCGTGCGAACAATCGCGGTACAGCGGGCGTGCCGCGATTTGCGGGTGTGCTCGGCCGGTGTCCGCGGACCGGCGGCGAGGTCTTCCAGCGGCGCTCCCTCGAGATAGTGGAACCAACCTTTCGGCCCACTTCGCGTTATGTAGGTGGGGCCTCGGACGATTCGGTATTTCCCGGTCGATGCGTGACGGTCTAGGGGGTACGGCGCCCGGGGGGAAAGGCTTCTCCCGGGGCGCCGTCTTGGTCGGCCGCTGCGGCATTTAGCAACCGGGTGCCGTCTAGCCGAGCGTGCTTGTGCGGCCGCGGGTGGACCGTTCGTTGTGTGTTTCTTGCCGAGCGGCCGTTCTCTACCGGTCAGGAGCCCGGCAGCGTCGCCGCTCCGGGCGAAGGTGGTCGGAAGTTTCGCAAGGTTTGGTGAGCTTTGGCTGGACTCTGGTGCTCATAAGGCGCACAATCTGCGTGTGAGGGCGACCGCCGCACTCGGTGACTTCCGCCAAGCGGTGGACTGTAGGCCTGTCCTGGGACAAACCGACGAGTACCTCGTGGCCCAAGTGCGTGCCGGCGACGATGCTGCTTTCGAGGCGATCTACGACCGATACGCCGGTGGCATGCTCGCGTTCTGCATGCACATGCTAGGAAGCCGCGAGGCGGCCGAGGACGCGCTGCAGCTGACCTTTGTCTCCGCGTATCGGGCCCTGCGTGGCGGGGACAGCAACATGTCGCTGCGGCCGTGGCTGTACACCATCGCTCGCAATCGCTGCTTGTCGGAGTTGCGCACCCGCCGCGATGCCGTCGATGTCGATGTCGACGGGATCGCGGCGGTAGATCGACCATCCTTCGACGGCCTGGCAGACCAAGTCCAGCGGCGGGACGAGCTACGGGAAATGTTGGCGGACATACAGCGGCTGCCGGCTGACCAGCGCGCCGCGCTGGTGCTCTTCGAGCTCGGCGACCACTCGCACAATGAAATCGCCGTCGTGCTCGGCGTCCGCAGGGAGAAGGTGAAGGCGCTCATCTTCCAAGCTCGCGAGGCGCTCGTGCGTGGCCGGCAGGCTAGGGGTCGTCCGTGCGCCGAGATCCGCGAGCGGCTAGCAACAGTCCACGGCAGGGTCCTGTCCCGCAGCACGACACGCGCCCACATCGATCGCTGCCCGAGCTGCGCAGCCTTCGAACGCGAGGTCTACCGTCAGCGGGCCGCCCTCGCGCTGATTCTGCCCGTGACGCTGACCGGCGGACTTAAGGCCTCGGTGCTGGGGTCGGCGCTGGGCGGCGGCGGTGCGGTTGCGGCCGGCGCAGGGGCGTGCGGCAGCGGCGCGGTCGTCCCGGGTGGCGCGACCGCCGCCGGTAGCGCGTGCGGAAGCGGTGCGGTATCCACTGGCGCCGGCGCAGCGGGCAGCCTCGCCGCCGCGGGCACAGGCACCGGCGCAGCGGGCAGCCTCGCCGCCGCGGGCACGGGTGCGGCCAGCACCGCCGTCGTCGCTGGTGCTCCGGGTGCGGCGGTCGCCACCGGGCTCACGACGGTCGGCGCGGACTGTGCCGCCGCCGCCGGGGTCGGTGGGCTGGGTGCATCGGGGGTGGTCGCGAAGATCCTCACCGTTGCCGCAATCGCGACCGGCGCCGTCGGCGCAAGCCATGCCAGCAGCCACCAGCCGCGCCCCATTTTAGGGCCGGCGACTGGCCTGCAGATCCCGATCGCGTCTGCCAGCTCCGCTAAAGCGTCGACCACCGCGAGTTCCGGGCCGTCGACGCCGGGCGCCGCGACGACGCCCGCTGCCACGCCGAGCTCCACCAACTCCACCACCGCGACCACCCCGGCGCCCAGCGACCCCGGCACGGCCACCCCCCCAACCACCGCGACCACCGACCTCGTGCCGGACCGGACGGGTGCTCCATCGGCGGTTGACGCTGTCGCCCCTACGGCGGCAACCGGCGGCTGACGCCGACCGACGCGAACACCGTTTCGGCCTCGAGCATGCCAAGGGCGCCCGTCGGCCGGCTCGCTGGTTGCCCGCGGGCCCGACCAGCCGGTGCAGTCGGCGTCGCTCTCGGTCTCCCCGGCCAAGCAGTTCTTCTGCCAAGATGCGCCAGCCTTCGAGGACGTTTCACTCGGCGCCTGGCGAGAGGCGCCTTCGCGTGCGCACAACCCTTCAAGCAAGAGTCTGCGCCTCGGAGGCTTCGGCACAGACTCGGACAACGCTGCCTGGACGGCCGCGGCAGTCTCGCCCCCGACGCTGCTGCTTCACTAGGGCGAATCGGAAATGATCGGCGCGGCCTTGACCGCTGCTGCGGACGAGCTGCAGGCGTGTCGTGGCCCCTCTGGCGTCACTTGTGCTTTCGCCCAAGAGCACGCGCCGCGCGCGATCGGCGCTGACATTCCGTTGCGACCAACCCAGTGGTTCGGTGCGTCGGGCCGGGCCACTCTCTCTTGGACGAGCAAGGCACGCCGCGAGAGTTCAAGGCGGACGTACTATGGAAGCGACTCGCAGGCGAGACCGTCGTGGTCGCGATCGAGGCCAGCGACATCGTTGCTTGGTGAGCCGCCGTGCTGTTCGAACCAGCGCTGAGCGGCCGCGTGGGTGGAGAAGTCCGAGCAGTTGACGTCAGCGACGGGTTTGTTTGGACCGCTTAACGGTGCCGGCGGCCGGGTCGGTGTCGCGGGGGTTGGCGGCGGGACGGTTTCGTTGCCGTAGCCGTGCCTCTTTGCCCACTCGACCCAGCCGGTCGCGATGATGTGCTGTGCCTGTTCGAGTGACATCTGGCTGCCGCACACCATGTGGTGCAGCGCGTTCTCGATCGAGTCCTTCGGGTTTGGGGAGACGCCAGGCTCGGGCCACAGGTTGCGCGGGTCGTTCACGGCTCCGCCGAGCTCTAGCGACACGAGATGGTCGTACTCGTAATCGTGCATCGAGCCCGCGTCGCTGTAGGCGGCCATGCTCGCGCCCTTCTCCGACTCGGTGATGCTCTCAGGTGAGCGGACCGTCGCGGTCCAGCCGCTCACACAGATCGTCTGGTCGATGGTGGCTTGAGTGACGGCGGGGTTGATCGCCCCCGGCGTGCACGACGGATCGGGCTCTGAGTAAAGGCCAGAACCCCTCGCACGGCAGGAGCCTGGGGCGGGCTGGGGCTGAACGACGCTCGCGCTCGCGCTCGATACCACGAGCGTCCCGGCAGGCACGGCGTGTTTAGCCCTCGCTCGGTGACGCACTGACCTGCGATGTGACTTTGCGTGGCGATGATGGGAGGCGGCCCGCGCAGAAGATGAGGATCCTGAACGCACTGCGTTCGACTGTTGCGATGAGGACGTGACTGCCGTCTCGCCGCATCCCGACAGGGCGCCGGAGGCGAGCACCGCCAACGTGAGTAGAAGCCGGGACGACTTGATGTAGCGACGCGCGCGCCTGGACGACGAGTATGACCGGGCATCGCGGATGGGGCGCCCGACCAAGACCGTCAGGACGCTCGGCAAGGCGGGAAGCCTCACGAAGTCCACTTCCCCGGTCGGACTGCGATCCCTGTCGTTCCCTGCCGCCTTACCCGTGATGCCACCGCACCAGATGCTAACGGCGCAATGCGAGCGTCATCAAGAACGATTCGATTCCTTGATGGTCGAACGCTCAAGCCGAGCACAGCTTGTCCCGGTGCGGCTAGTCGCTGGCGGGATTTCTTTGCTGAAGCGCTCGCTCGAGACGTTGAAGCCGTGCCGAGATTTCCTTGACCTGTTCGAGGACATCCTCTTCGATGAGTTCAAGCTCCTGGACGGGCCGATTGATGAACCGTTCAGCGATCGCACCGATCAGCAGCGTCGCGAATCCGATGCCAACGAGCATCACACAGACAGTGATGACCTTCCCCTCGGCCGTCTTCGGCGTGATGTCGCCGTAGCCGACGGTCGTCATCGTCACCACCGCCCAGTAGATGCCATCCCCAATCGAAACGTTCTCCACCGAAGCAAACGCAACACCGCCGACGAGCGCCGTGAGGAGCGTGAGCAATGCCGCGAAGCGAAGCCCCTCGGCGGTGAACAAAGCACGAACGAGCGGACCGAGCCGCAACAAGCGCAGAAGCCTGAGCAGGCGAAGCACTCGAACCGACTGCACGACGCTCGACAGAAACGGAGGCGTCAGAACGATGATCGCGACCTCGAGCGGATGCTCACGCAGCCACAGACGCCTGGACGGCACCACAGCAAGCATGACCACCGCCTCCGCCAGGAACACCAGCCAGATCGCCCAATTCAGGACATCTGCGATGGTCAGCCACGGATCGCCAGCCGGCAACAACTGCAGAATCGTCACCGGGATCGTCAAGACGGCGGCTATCAACAGTGGGCGCTCGAAGCGCTTGGCGAGCTGCTCGCTTCGCCCGTCCGTGACGACCTAGTTCAACGACTGCACTTCAATTCCCGGGTCGACTCCCGAACTTGGGCGAATCCACCCGTGGCGTCGGCCGGAAGCGCGGGCCACGGCGGGGACGCGCGACGATCGCATTCATATTTCGGCGCTGCGACAGTGGTAATCGCGTTGGCGACGGAACACTCGTCGAGGTGGGCGCCCATCGCCACGAGGACGCATGATCGGGTCCACCCACGAGATCCAGCGCGCGAACGCTTGCACTGAACGAGGCCCGCGTGGAGTCGCGTGCACACACACGACCTTGCCGGCCGGAAGATGGCTTGACTACCGAAATCAGGCGTCCCGGCATTGAGATCCGGAGAACGGTACACAGACGGTACAAATCCAGGCCATCGGAACGCTCACTTGCCCAAACAAAAACCCCGCCTGAGCGGGGCTTTCGTTACATCGGGGAGACAGGATTTGAACCTGCGACCGCCCGGCCCCCAGCCGGGTGCGCTACCAGACTGCGCCACTCCCCGTGGTCAGGCGATGATAACCGCCGGAGGCGGCCAGCCGGCAGTCAGCTACGCGACGTTCGCTGCCGCGAGCTGAGGGCGCGAATCGGCTCCGGAGAGCGGGCGACGGGAATCGAACCCGCCCTAGAAGCTTGGAAGGCTTCTGTGCAACCACAACACTTCGCCCGCGAGCACCAAGATCGTACCGAGGCCGGGATCGTCGTCTGGACGCGGTGAGGCTCAGCCTGACGCCGGGCGTCGCTCCTCGGTGGGCACCTCGCCGCCTCTGACCAGGCTGTCGGGGGGCCAGGCGCCGAACCAATTGTCAAGCGCGCCGTCGAGCGTCAGCACCGACCCGGAGAACGCGGGGCCGAGCGGGGAGGCCAGCAGCGCGACCAGCCACCCGTACTCCTCGACCTCCCCCAGGCGCTGCAGCGGCACGCTTGCGGCGGCGCTGCGCCACAGTTCGGCCGGATATTTGCGCAGCGACTCGGTGGCCAGACGCCCGAGGGCGATCGCCGCGACCGCGACCCGGTCCTCTGCCCACTGCGCAGCGAGCTCGCGGGTGATCGACTCGACCGCCGCCCTGGCCGCGCCGGTGTGCGCCATCGCCGGCATTCCGTGGTGCGGGGAGACGGTCACGTTGACGATCGTGCCGCCCCCACCGGGCCTCATCGCCAGCTCGTAGGCCGCGCTGGACATGGCCATCGTGCCGCCGACGTTGAGCCGCTGGACCGCGCGCCAGCCTTTGACTGTGATCCCCTCGGCCGGTACGAAGTACTGGCCGCCGGCGTTGTTGAGCAGGAAGTCGAGCCGTCCGTGACGTTCGAGCGCAGCGCCGACGACCACCTCGGCGTCCTCCGGCTCGCGGACGTCGCCGGTGATACACGAACAGCGCTCGCCGATCTCGGCCACCGCCTCCCGGAGGACCTCCGCGCGGCGGCCGGCGATCACCACCGAGCACCCGCAGCGAGCGAGCTCCGCGGCCGCCGCCTTGCCGAGATTCGTCCCCCCTCCGGTAACGAGCGCGACGCGGCCAGCGAGGGCATCGGACGCGAACAGCTCCGAAACGCTCAGGACCCTAGTCCCCCAGCACCTTGATAACGAGCCGCTTGGGGCGCCCGCCGTCGAACTCGCAATAGAAGACCTGCTGCCAGGGACCGAGGTCCAGACGACCGTCGGTGACCGGCACGATCACCTGGTGGTGGACGAGCAGGTTCTTCAGGTGGGCGTCGCCGTTGTCCTCGCCACCCCGATGGTGGCGGTAGTCACCGGGATCGGGCAGTAGCTCACGCGCGACCTCGCTCTCGGGCTCCTTCCAGCTCGGCGGCGCAAGCTTGTCCAGCCACTCGAGCGCGTCGGCGTGGATTCCGGGCTCGTCGTCGTTGATCCAGACGCCAGCGGTGATGTGCATGGCGCACACCAGCGCCATCCCCTCCTGGATCCGGGCCTCGCTGACGGCCGCTTCGACGTCCTCGGTGATCCGTATGAACTCGCGCCGGCGTTCGGTGTTGAACGTCCTGTAGGCGGTGTGGGATCGCATTGGCTCTGGGACCCGGAACTGTAAACGGGGAACCGAGGAATCGAACCTCGAGCCAGGGTTTTGGAGACCCCGATGTTACCGTTACACCAGTCCCCCGTTGGCCCGGCATGCTAGCGAGCGCCAGGCTAAAACCGGCGCATGCGGCCGCGTTTTGCGGTCAGAGCGGGGACAGTGCGGGCGGAGGGACTCGAACCCCCAAGAGCGTAAGCCCACCGGCACCTAAAGCCGGCGCGTCTACCAGTTTCGCCACGCCCGCAGGTGAGCGCGCCGGGTCGATTCTAAGCCGCCCGAGCGAGGCGCCGCAGCCACGAATTGCCAAGAAACTGCTGCACGCGGCGACCTCAGAATGTAAGGTCCCGACCGATGCCTCCTGTGCGTCACCTCCGGCCGGGCTACAAGGTCGTCTGGCCGAACCGCGACAAGCCGACCGTCAAGCTGACGCGATTGCTGATCGTGCTGGTCCTGTTCGCATCGATTGCGCTGATGTTGATCGTGACCATCGGTGGATGGAGCAAGCTCCAGGGGCTGAAGCCGGTCAACCTGGCGTGGTGCGCCATCTATCTGGTTTGCGCGTTCTACGTCTGGCGCTGGTCGCGCGGCCTGCTGCCGATCACGGCGGCGTTCGCGATCCTGCTGCTGAGCGTGGCGCTGATCGCCGGTACCGGCCTGGCTGGCACGAGCTGGTTCGACCGTGACCACTTTGGCTTCGCCCCAGCGCAGTCGCTGTTTGGCGGCAACGCGCTCGGTGCGGACACGCTCGGCTTCTTCACCGTGCTGATGGCGCCGGTCCAGCTGCTGCTGATCATCCTCGCCATGACCGGCTTCGCTCAGGGCTGGAACGTTGAGTCCGAAGTACCCGAGGACGAGTCCGAGGAGCGCGGGAGCGCGAAGAGCAAATCTCCCCCCGCCCCGGCAACGGCCTAGCTCAACCGCTCGCTACGCCGCCAGCCGTCCGCGAGGCGCCCAGAGCCCGCATGCGGCGAGTGGGATTCGAACCCACACGTCCCCTAGGGACAATGCCTTTTGAGGGCATCGTGTCTACCGTTCCACCACCGCCGCGGAGGTGCCGAGGGAGTCTAGATCGCGGTGAGGCTGACCGCGGCCCTGGCGCGAGAGGCGCGCGGTGACGCGGACTGCGGGCACCGGCCGCGCTAGTGCCCCACCACCAGCTCGCGGAGCTCTCCGATCAGCCTCTCGGGCGCGGCGATCACCCCCGCCGGCTCGGCGTCGGTGGGGGCGAGCTCCTCGACCGTGAGACCCGCACGGCTGGCAATCAGCGAGCCGGCGGCGATATCCCAGGCATGGATGCCGCGCTCGTAGAACGCGTCGTAGCGTCCGCAGGCCGTCCAGCACAGATCGAGCGCCGCGGCGCCTACGCGGCGGATGTCGCGTACCCGCGGGAGCACGCGGGTCACGACCTGAGCCTGCAGCGTGCGTACGCCGGCGTCGTAGTTGAACCCGGTCGCGACCAGGGCGGTGCCCAGATCGTCGCGCTCGGAGCCCCGGATCGGTTCGCCCCCCAGCTCGGCACCGAGCGATCGCGTGGCTGTGAAGCACTCGTCCCGGACCGGATCGAGCACCAGACCGACGATCGCGCCCCGTTCGTCCTCGCAAGCGATGCTGACCGCGAACGCGGGGATCCCGAACAGGAAGTTGATCGTGCCGTCGAGCGGGTCGACGACCCACTGCAGCCGCCCGTCGCCGCTCGCGCCGCCCTCCTCACCGAGAATGCGATCGTCGGGACGGCGCTGGGCGAGAACGTCGCGCACCGCTGCCTCGGCGGCCATGTCGGCGTCGGAGACCAGATCAGTCGGTCCGCTCTTGGCCCGGACTCCCTCAGCGCGCCGACCGAAGCGCTCCAGGAGCTCGGCGGCGGCCGCGCGGGCGGCCGCGTGTGCGACCTCGAGAAGCTCGCGCTCAGCCTGCTCGGAGTCGCCCATCGTCCGGTTTCTACACGATGCACGGCCCGGCGGGATGGCGGACTTGGAATCATGACTCGGAGATGAGCGCAGCCGATACAGCCGCCGGGCTGAGCGGATTCGCTCACCGCGTCGCGGGGTCCGACGCCGAGCGGCGCGCGGCCGACTGGCTCGCGGGCCAGATTCAGAGCGGCACCCGCGAGGCCGAGCTCGAGAGGTTCTGGTGCCGACCGAACTGGGCGCTGGCCAACGTATGGCACATCCTCCTGGGGATCGCCGGCAGCCTGGTGTCTGTTTCCTCACCCCGGGTTGGCGGGGCGCTGCTGCTGGCTTCGCTGGTGCTCGTCGTCCTCGACGGGCTGACCGGGCGCTCGCCGGCCCGCTGGCTGACCCGCGAGTGCGCAAGCCAGAACGTGATCAGCGAGGCCGCCGGGGCGAGCAGGATCCGGCTGATCGTGACCGCAAACTACGACGCTGGCCGAACCGGTCTCGTCCACCGCACGCTCGCCCGCCGCTCGGCTGCCGGTCTGCGTCGCCTGACCGGTGGCGTAGACCCAGGCTGGAGCGGATGGCTCGCGATCGCCCTGGTGTGGCTGATCGCGACGGCGGTGGCACGCGATCGCGGCGCGGCCGGTGCCGTGATCGGGGCCGCGCAATTGATCCCGACTGCCGGGCTGGTGCTTGCGGCAGCGCTCCTGATCGAGCTCGCCGGCGCCACGGCGGGGCCCTCGGCCGGCGACAACGCCAGCGGCGCAGCGGTGGCGATCGCGCTAATTCGCGCGCTCGACGTTGCGCCGCCGCAGCGCCTGGCGGTCGAGCTCGTGCTCCAGGGAGCCAGCGACGGCACGATGCTCGGGCTCAGGCGGCATCTGCGGGCACGCCGGGCCGAGATCACTCCTGGCAATGCGATCGTGCTCGGAATCGCGCCCTGCGGCGCCGGAGCGCCGCGATGGTGGGTGAGCGACGGGCCGCTGCTTCCGCTCCGCTTCGACCGAAGAACCGGCCAGCTGCTCGCCGGTGTCGCGGCGTCGGAAGCCCATCTCGGCGCAACGCCGCGGCGTGGGCGCGGGACGACGCCGGCGCTCCCGGCCAGAGCCGCGGGTATCCGGGCGGTCTCGATCGGCTGCCTCGACGATCGTGGCCTGCACCCCCTCTCCCATCAAGCCGGGGACACGCCGGACCACCTTGATCCGGCGGCGCTCGACGCCACGCTCGAGCTCGCCCTGGCGCTGGTCGATGAGCTCGACGCCGATCTCGCTGGCCGCTCGACGCAGGCGGGCACGCCGGCGCAGACGGCGACCTAGTTACTAGCGCCGGTTCAAACCGGCGTCACCGGGTTGCGCTTGGCAGGCCACTGGCGCTGCTTGGCGGCGGCAAGTCCGAAACGCCGGATCAATTCGGCGCGCAGGTCCTCGGGCTCGACCACGGCATCGATCACGAGCTCCGAAGCGAGATGAAGGATGTCGATGTCCTGCGCGTAGTGGCGCCGGAGCTCGTCGGTCCGGGCCTGGCGCTGCACAGGGTCCTCTACCGCCTGGAGCTGGTTGTAATAGACCGCGTTGATCGCCGCCTGCGGGCCCATCACCGCGATCGATGCCGTGGGGAGCGCGATGCAGGCGTCCGGATCGAAGGCCGGTCCGGCCATCGCGTAGAGGCCGGCGCCGTAGGCCTTGCGGACGATCACCGAGAGCTTCGGCACGTTGGCCTCGGACACGGCACTGATCATCTTTGCGCCGTGCCTGATGATCCCGTCGCGCTCGACGGCGGTGCCGATCATGAAGCCGGGCACGTCGGCCAGGAACAGCAGCGGGATGTTGAACGCGTTGCACGTCCAGATGAACCGCGCACACTTGTCGGCGGAGTCGACGAACAGCACACCGCCCTTGACCTTCGGCTGATTGGCCACGATGCCGACCGCGCGACCGGCGATCCGCGCGTAGCCGACGATCACCTCCTTGGCCCAGCGGGCGTGGATCTCGAGCAGCGATCCCGCGTCGATCAGCGAGTCGAGCAGCTCGCGCATGTCGAACGGCTTGTTCTCATCGGCGGGGATCAGCTCACGGATCGGTCGATCCGAAGCGGGCTCAGACGCCGCCGCGCCCGGCGGCTCGAGCTCGAAGTTGGACGGCATGTAGCCGAGGTAGCGCCGCGCGAAGTCGATCCCCTCGGCGTCGCTCGAGACAAGTGCGTGACCGCATCCGCTCTTGGAGGTGTGCATGCGCGCACCGCCCATCTCCTCGAGCGTGACGTGCTCGCCGATCACCATCTCGGCCATCCGCGGCGAGCCCAGGTACATCGACGCGTTGCCGTCGCGCATGATCACGATGTCGCAAAACGCCGGGATGTAGGCGCCGCCCGCGGCGCTAGGCCCGAACAGCACGCACACCTGGGGCACGACGCCCGACAGGCGGACCTGGTTGAAGAAGATCCGCCCGGCGTGCCGCCGGCCCGGGAACATGTGGACCTGCTCGTCGATCCGCGCCCCGGCCGAGTCGACCAGGTACACAAGCGGCGCTCTGAGGGTGAGCGCACGCTCCTGGATCCGCAGGATCTTCTCGACCGTCTTCGGCGCCCACGAGCCGGCCTTGACGGTCGGGTCGTTGGCCATCACCGCGACCGTCCGGCCATCGATGGTCCCGACGCCGGTGACGACACCCTCGGCGCCGAGCCCCTCCTGCTCCCAGCTCGCCAGGACCCCGTCCTCGGTAAACGAGCCGTCGTCGAGCAGCAGCGCGACCCGTTCGCGGACCGGAAGCTTCCCCTGCTCGGCGCTCTTCACGCGGTGGCGCTCGGGGCCCCCTTGCCGCGCCCGCTCGGACGCGTCACGGAGCCTGCCTTCGCTGTTTTCTGACTCCGCCATGCCAGCGGGCAAGGCTATCGGGCCACGGACCGGCACCATAGACTCCCCGCTCGTGTCGTCCCCGAGGTCGCGTTGAGCGCTCCGGTCGTCGTCCTTGCCGGAGGAACCGGCGGGGCGAAGCTCGCCCGTGGGATGCTCGACGTCGTCGGCGCCGACGAGCTGGTGGTGGTGGCCAATACCGCGGATGACATCGAGATCTACGGCGCGTACGTGTCTCCGGACCCGGACCTGGTCACGTTCTGGCTCGCCGACCTGATCGATGCCCGCGGCTGGGGACTGGCCGGGGACAGCTTCAAAGTCATGGACGGCCTGCGCGAGCTCGGGATCGAAGTGTGGTTCAACCTCGGCGACCGTGACCTGGCGATCGGTCTCGAGCGCAGCCGCGCACTCGCCTGCGGGGAGCGCCTGACCGACGTCCAGGCGTCGATCAGCCGCGCTCTCGGTCTCCGCGCACGAGTGCTGCCGATGAGCGATGACCCGGTGAGAACGCGCGTCCTCTCCGGCGAGCGGTGGTGGCCGTTTCAGGAGTACATGATCAGATCCGGCGGCGCATCGGTCGAGGACCTCGACTTCCGCGGCCTCCGGGCCGCGCGGGCCGGCCCCGAGGTGCTCGAGGCGATCGCGACCGCCCGCGCGATCGTGATCGGCCCGTCGAACCCGGTGATCTCGATCGGCCCGATCCTGGCTCTCGAGGGCCTTGGCGAGGCCATGCGGGCGGCTCGAGCGCCAGTCGTTGCCGTCAGCCCGATCGTCCGCGGTGCCGTGGTGAAGGGTCCGACGGCCGACTTCATGGGCCTGTTCGGACACCCGGTCTCGAACGCCGGGATCGCCTCCTGCTACGGCGCGCTGCTCGACGGCCTGGTGGCCGACGGCCGAACCGAAGCGCTACCGGTGCTCGAGACCGACGTCCTCATGGCTAGCGCCGAGGATCGCCGGCGGCTGGCCGCGGAAACGCTCGGCTTCGCGCTCGCGCTCGCGCTCGGCTGAGCGGCTAGCGTTGAGCGCCCGATGAAGACCGTCGCCGTCCTGCCGATGAAGAGCTTCGGCGCCGCCAAGCAGCGCCTGACCGAGACGCTCGCGCCCGGACCACGGCGTGCGCTCGCCGAGGCGATGTTCTCCGACGTCCTGGTCGCGCTCCGTCGCGCCACTTCCGT
This sequence comes from Solirubrobacteraceae bacterium, assembly GCA_036565205.1. Taxonomy (GTDB): domain Bacteria; phylum Actinomycetota; class Thermoleophilia; order Solirubrobacterales; family Solirubrobacteraceae; genus Palsa-465. The sequence goes on from DATCNP010000092.1 coordinate 13,012, forward strand.
CGACCAGGTGCTCGTGGTGACGAGCGACCACGCGGCCGAGCAGATCGGAGCCGGATACGGCGCGCTGATCCTCGAGGAGCCGGAGAACGGACACAACGACGCCGCTGCGCGCGGCGCGCGCCGGGCGCTCGAGGACGGTGCCGAGCGGGTGCTGATGGTCCCGGGGGACTGCCCGCTGCTCGACCCGATCGAGCTCGGCGAGCTCCTGGTACGGCGCGTCGCGACCCCGTCAGTGCTGATCGTGCCCGATCGCCACGGCACCGGCACCAACGCGCTGCTGCTGACGCCGCCCGATTGCCTCATGCCTTCGTTCGGCCCGGGAAGCTGCCAACGGCATCTCGAGGCCGCGCGGGCGGCCGGCGTCGCCGGCGAGGTCGTGGGCGTGACATCGCTCGCGCTCGATGTCGACACCGGAGACGACCTGGACACCGTCGAGTCGACGCTCTCCAGCTCGCACGGCGGCGCGGCTCACACGCGCGGGATGCTTGCGCAGTTGCGGCGCAGCCGAGCTCTGACCGCCGACCGATGATCGAGGCCAGCGCCATCGACGGCCTCCCGGAGGTGCGTCCTGGCGATGACCTGGCCGCGATGATCGTCTCGGCGCTCTCACCGGAGGTGCTGGCCGACGACGACGTGCTCGTCGTGGCGCACAAGGTCGTCTCGAAGTCCGAAGGCGCCGTGCGCTCGCTCGCCACGGTGATCCCCGACGCACGGGCGACCGAGCTCGCCGCGCTGCTCGGAAAGGACCCTCGGCACATCCAGGTCATCCTTGATCAGACCCGCGAGGTCAGGCGCGCCGAGCGCAGCGTGCTGATCTGCGTCACACACCACGGTTTCGTTTGCGCGAACGCCGGTGTCGACGCCTCGAACGCCGGCGAGCCGGACACGCTCACGCTCCTACCCCGTGATCCCGACCGGTCGGCCCGGACGCTGCGGGCGCGCCTGCGTGAGCTGACGGGCGCGAGTCCGGCGCTCCTGATCACCGACTCATTCGGTCGCCCGTGGCGCACCGGGCAGAGCGATGTGGCGATCGGCTGCGCGGGCCTGGTGGCACTCGACGACTGGCGTGGACGGGAGGACGCCCGCGGGCGCGAGCTCAAGGCGACTGCGATCGCGGTCGCCGACGAGTTGGCCGGCGCCGCCGACCTGGCGCGGGCGAAGGACGCCGACCAGCCGGCGATCCTCGTGCGCGGAGCCGGGAGATTCGTGACCGCGCAGGACGGACCCGGTGTGCTCCCTCTGATCCGGGCCGACGCCGAGGATCTGTTCAGGTAGCCGGGCGGACCCGCGACGCCGACGGCGACTCAGGTCGCGGCCGGGGCGCCAAGGGCGTGAAAGCCGCCGTCGACGTGGATGATCTCTCCGGAGATCGCCTGCGCGTAGTCCGAGAACAGCATGCAGATCGCGCGCGCCACCGGCACCGGGTCCTCGACGTCCCAGCCCAGCGGCGCCTGGGCTCGCCAGAGCTCAGCCAGCCGTTCGAACCCCGGAATTCCGCGCGCGGCCACCGTCCCGAGAGGGCCGGCCGAAACGAGATTCACCCTGATTCCCTGCGGTCCGAGGTCGCGGGCGAGATACCGCGAGACGGACTCGAGCGCAGCCTTGGCGACGCCCATCCAGTCGTAGATCGGCCACGCCACGCTGGCGTCGAAGTCGAGCCCGACGATGCTCGAGCCCGTGGACATCAGCGGCGCGAGCGAAGCGGCGAGCGCTTTGAGCGAGAACGCGCTCGTCTGAAACGCCTCCGTCGCACTCTCAGCCGGCGCCGTCATGAAGTGGCCGCCGAGGGCGTCTTCCGGCGCGAACGCGATCGCGTGGAGCGCACCGTCGAGCCCGCCCCAGCGCTCGCGGACGGACTCCGTCAGGGCCTCCAGATCCTCGGGCTTATTGACGTCGAGCTCCAGCACCTCGGCAGGCTCCCGGAGGCGCTGAGCCGCGCGCTCGGTCATCCGCCGGACGCGGCCAAAGCTCGTCAGCAGGACGCTCGCGCCCTCCCGCTGCGCCTGCTCGGCGGCGTGGAAGGCGATCGAGTCCTTGGTGATGACGCCGGTGATGAGTAGTCGCTTGCCCTCGAGAATCACGCTCGACCACCAACGCGGGTGTTGCGGCGCGCGAGCGTCTGCAGCGCCCACGTGAGGCGTTCGCGTGTCTGTGCCGGCTCGACGATCTCGTCGATGAAGCCCGCGGCGGCGGCTGATTGCGCCCGAAGGTGCTCCTCGGCGTAGGCAGCGGCAAGCCGGTCCCGTTCTGCGCTCTCGTTCTCGGCGACGCGCAGCTCGCGGCGGTTGACGATCCCGACGGCTGCCTGGGCGCCCATGATCCCGAGCTCCGCCGCCGGCCAGGCGAGGACGAGGTCGGCGCCGAGATCGCGCGAGTTCATCGTGATGTACGCGCCCCCATACGATTTGCGCAGCACCACGGTCAGCTTCGGTACACGCGCGGAGGCGAACGCGCGGACGAGCGAGGCGCCGTGGCGGATCACTCCGGCCCGCTCCTGCCTCGAGCCGGGCATGAATCCCGGCGTGTCGACGAACGCGATCAGGGGCAGCCCGAACGAGTCGCAGAAGGCCACGAAGCGAGCCGCCTTCTCCGAGCCCTCAGCGTCGAGCACGCCGCCGAGGTAGCGGGGCTGATTGGCGACGATCCCGATCGGACGGCCGTCGAGTCGGCCGAAGCTCGTGACCACGTTCCGCGCCCAGCGCGGGAACAGCTCACACAGCGAGTCGCTGTCGACGATCGCCCGGAGCGCTTCGCGGATGTCGTAGGCACGGCGGGACTCAGTCGGAACGACCGCGCCGGGATCGCCAAGTTCGGGTGCGACCGGCGCCGAGCGCGGCGCCTCCTCGCCGGCGGCCGACGGCAGATAGCCGAGCAGCTCCCGGACCCGCAGCGCAGCGCTCAGCTCGTCGCGTTCGACGAGGTGGCAGACGCCGTTGCGGTCGTGAATGTGCGGTCCACCTAGCTCCGCCGCGCCGATTTCCTCGCCCAGCGCCTCGCGTACGACACCGGGGCCGGTGAGGAACATCGCGGCGTCCTCGGTCATCACGATCAGGTCGGTCAGCGCGGGCGAATAGGCGCCCCCGCCGGCCGACGCCCCGGAGACGATCGAGAGCTGCGGGACGACTCCGGTCAAGCCGACCGTGTGCCGGAAGATCCTGCCGTATCCTGCGAGCGCAGCGGTCCCCTCCTGCATCCGCGCACCGCCGGATTCGACGAACGCGACCACGGGGATTCTCGCCCGCTCGGCCGTCTGGAGCACGCGCACGATCGTGTCAGCATGGCGCTCCCCGAGCGAGCCGCCGAGGTACGAGCCGTCCTGGGCGTAGCACGCGACCGGTCTCCCGGCAACGGCCCCCGTGCCGCCCACGACCCCGTCGCCGCTGATCGCGCGGGCCCCGAGCCTGTCCGAGAGCACGCCCGAGCGCAGCACCTGAAGGCTGCCGGGGTCGCACAGGGCCTCGAGACGTTCGAGCGGGCTCAGCCGTGGCGAGGAGGCGAGGGCGGTCGCGCTCACTCGGGCGCTCCGCGGAGGACGAGTGCGACATTGTGCCCACCGAACGCGAACGAGTTCGACACCGCGACCGGCGGATGGCCGTTGGCGACGATCAGCGGACGCGATTCGCCCGGGACGTAGTCGAGGTCGAGGTCAGGATCGGGAACCTCGTAGCCAAGCGTCGGAGCGATCATCCGCGTCTGCAGCGTTCTCACGGTCGCCACGGCCTCGACCGCGCCGGCGGCGCCGAGGAGGTGACCGATCGCCGACTTGGTCGAGGAGACCGGGATCTGCTTGGCGCGTTCCTCGCCCAGCGCGCGCTTGATCGCGACCGTCTCGGCCGCGTCGTTGAGCTGCGTCGAGGTGCCGTGGGCGTTGATGTAGCCGACGTCGTCCGGCTCGAGGTCGGCGTCGGCGAGCGCGAGCTCGATCGCGATCGAGGCGCGTGCGCCGGTCGGCTCAGGGGCGGTCAGGTGGTGGGCGTCGGCGGTCGACCCGTAGCCGACCAGCTCGCCGAGAATCTCGGCGCCCCGGGCTCGGGCCGCCTCGTATTCCTCCAGCACGACGATGCCAGCGCCCTCGCCCATCACGAATCCGTCGCGACGGGCGTCGAAAGGCCGCGAGAAACCGGACTCCGACAGTGCCTGCATCGAGTTGAAGCACGCATATCCGAATTCGGTCAACGTCGCCTCGGCGCCCCCGGCGAGCGCGGCATCGGCATCCCCGTACTGGATCATCCTCAGCGCCGACCCGAGCGCGTGCGCGCCGCCCGAGCAGGCCGAGACGACGCCGTACATCTGGCCCTGGAGTCCGTGCTTCATCGAGACCGCAGCCGCGGCCGCGTTCGGCATGTAGGCCGGGATGCCGAGCGGCGAGACCCGGTTGGCGCCCTTGTCGCGCATCACGTCGTGCTGGGTCTCGACCGTCCCGATCCCGCCGATCCCCGTCGCCACGACGCACCCGATTCGAATCGGGTCATAGGGCAGCTCCTCGCCCCAGCCGGCCTGCTCGATCGCTTCCGAAGACGCCACCAGCGCGAACTGCGAGAAGCGGTCGAGCCGGCGCGCCTCCTTGATCGAGAGGAATTCCTTGGCGTCGAAGTCGCGGCACGCGGCCTCGCCGTCGACGATCCCGCAGACGCCCTGCGTCCAGCGATCATGCAGCGTCGCAGCGCCGATCCCGAGCGGCGAAACCGCGCCGAGACCGGTGACTACGACGCGGCGTCTGTTAGGCGCGCCGCTCACCTACTCCGCCCGCGAGACGATCAGGTCGATCGCGTCGCCCACGGTCTTCAGCTCCTTCATGTCCTCGCCCTTGAGTACGACTCCGTACTCGTCCTCGACGACCTGCGCCAGCTCGACCAGGTCGAGCGAATCGATGTCAAGCTCCTCGAACGTGGCATCGCGGGTGATCTGGCTTTCGTCGGGTCCGAAGCTCGCGAGCGTCTCGACGACGCGGCCTTCGACCTGCTCGGTGGTGATTGTTGCCATCTGGGCTTCCTCCTATCGATCGTTGCTTTTCAGGCGGCGAGTCCGCCGTCGACGGTGAGCACTGCGCCGGTGACGTAGCTCGCCTCATCCGAGGCGAGAAAGCGTACGCACGCCGCAACCTCCTCCGGCGTGCCCGCGCGGCGGGCGGGCACGGAGTCAAGGAGATCGGTTGAGACCTCGGCGGTCATGTCGGTATCGATCCAACCGGGGGCGACGGCGTTGACGGTTATCCCGCGCCGAGCGACCTCGACCGCGGTCGTACGCGTCAGCGCGATCAACCCGGCCTTGGCGGCCGAGTAGTTGGACTGCCCGGGATTGGCTCGCAGGGCGACTACCGAAGAGATGTTGACGATCCGGCCTGAGCGCGCCCGGAGCATCGGCCGCAGCGCCCTGCGCATCAGCCGGAACGCGCCCGAGAGGTTCGTATCGATGACCGCGTCCCACTCGTCGTCGCCGAGCGACGGAGTGAGGTCGTCGGCGCTGATGCCGGCATTGTTGACCAGCACCAGCACCGGGCCGTCGAACTCGGACTCCAGGGCGCCGAACAGCGTGTCGGCGGCGTTGGGGTCGGCCACGTCGGCCTGAAGCGCCACGGCGCGGCCGCCCTCGCTCTCGATCTCCTCCACGACAGCCTTGGCTCCGGCCTCGCCAGAGCGGTAGTTGACGCCGACTGGCCAGCCGTCACGGGCGATCGCGCGCGCAATCGCAGCGCCGATCCCGCGTGAGGCGCCGGTAACGAGCGCGCTTCCGCTGCGCTGCTCAGCCATCCCGCCGCCCGCCCCACTCCACGACGCCGCCGCCCCAAGTGAAGCCGGCGCCGAACGCGCTCAACAGAACCCGCGCGCCCGGCTTGAGCCGGCCGTCGTTCTGCGCGATCTCAAGCGCGACCGGCAGCGTCGCGGCCGAGGCGTTGCCCAGCATCTCGATGCAATCGACAACCCGCGCCGGGTCGAGGCCCAGCTTCTCTCCGACCGCCTTGGTGATCCGCGCGTTGGCCTGGTGGTAGACGAACAGGTCGATATCCTCGATGCCCAGGCCGGCCATCGCGAGCGCTTCGCGCGTCGCCTCCCCCATCCGCGCGACGGCGTGGCGGAACACGGCATGACCGTCCATCTCGACGATCCGCGTAGAGAGCGGAGCGAACAGCGTCCGGGCATGCGACCCGTCGGAGCCGAGGACGATCGGTCCGACGGCCCCCAGCCCATGTTCGGCCACCCCGAGGACGACCGCGCCCGCGGCGTCGGCGAACAGGGGCGCGCTCTGCTTGTCGTCGTAGTTCACGATCCGGGTGATGAAGTCAGCTCCGATCAACAGCACGCGGTCGGCACGCCGGCTCTCGATCTGTGAGGTGCCGAGCGAGAGGCCGGACAAAAACGACGTGCAAGCGGCGCCGACGTCGATCGCGCCCGCGTTGCTCGTGCCGAGCGCGTCGGCCACGATCGGCGCCGTGTTCGGCGTCAGCTCGTCCTGCGAGAGCGTCGCCACGATCACCAGATCGATCTCGGAAGCCGACACCCCCGCCGCCTCGAGGGCCTTCTGTCCGGCGCGCGTGGCGTAGTCGCTCAGCCGTTCGTCGGGCTCCGCGCGCCGGCGCTCTCGGATCCCGGTTCGAGCCACGATCCAGTCCTCGGTTATCCCGAGTCGCTCGGCGATCTCGGCGTTCGTGAGCTTGCCGACTGGAAGCTCGCTCGCGACCGAGAGGATCGCGGCAGTCCGCTGGTGCGTCTCTGGCGCGTCGAACCCGGTCGCCACGGCGGACTCAAGCATTGACCAGCTCCACGTCTCGCAACGTGCGTTTCGCGAGCCCGGTGAGCACGCGACCTGGCCCGACCTCAACGAACCGGGTGGCGCCCAGCTGATGCAACTTGAGCAATGTCTCGCGCCAGCGGACGGGGCTCGTGAGCGCGTCCGCGAGCTCACGGCGGATGTCATCGAAAGGCTCCGCCGTCACCGCGGAGATGACCGGCACGCGCGGCTCGGAGATCTCGACGCGCTGCAGCGCGGCGCTGAAATCGGGCACCGCCGAGGCCATCATCGGCGAGTGAAAGGCCCCGCTCACGAGGAGCTCCATCGCCCGCAGCCCGAGTTCCTTTGCGTCGGCCGCAGCGGCGGGCAGCGCTTCGCGCGCGCCTGAGAGGACGACCTGCAGAGGCGAGTTGTCGTTGGCCACCGCGAGTCCGTGACGATCGGCGATCTGGGGCGCGTTCTCGGCCGCGCCGGCACCCATCAGGGCGAGCATGCTGCCGTCCCCGGCGCGCTCGCCCGCGTCCTGCATCAGGCGACCCCGGAGCGCGACGAGCGCCAGCCCGTCCCGCTCCTCGATCGCGCCGGCGGCGACCAGCGCGCCGAGCTCGCCGAGCGAGTGGCCGGCCATGAAGTCGCCCTCGGGGCGCCCGAGCGCGTCCCAGCCGGCCAGGCTGGCGCAGAAGATCGCCGGCTGCGCGAAGTCGGTGCCGTCCTGTGCGCGCGGGAAGGGGTCCTCGCCGAGAACCGTTCTCGCCAGCTCGAGCAGGTCGGGCCGCCGCTCGGCGACAACGTCGCGCATCTCGGGCGTCTGGCTGCCCTGACCGGGGAAGAGGATTGCCGTGGGTGAGGCCATACATTGCAAACTACGCCCGGGGATGGGGACAGATACAGCCTGGCCTCGTACTTCCCCCCGTTCGGGGGGAACCCTGCCGCGTCGGCCCGTAGGCCCCCCGCTCCGGGGGGGTGTCGAGCCCACGCGGCGTGTGGCGGCAGGCGCCCACGTAGCGCGCGACGCCGGCACTGACGTCGCCCCGGCGTCCTCGTCGCCCCGGAGCGCCCCGGCGTCCTGGTCGCCCGGCGTCCTGGTCGCGCCGGCGTCCTTGTCGCCCCGGAAAACAGTGCATCGAAGAGAGGGCTGCCGGAGCATTCAAAACGCGACAAACCTCGCGGCCGACGGATGATTCGAAGCGTTTCTGCTGTCCAGCAGCCGAAACGCAACAGATCGCTTCCGCGGCGGGCGATCTGTCGCGTTATCGCGTCGGGCGGAGCGCGTTATGTGGAAAATCGCAGTCGTCGCCGGCGGTTTTCCACGTTTGCTGTCCCCAGCGCAGATGGCGCGGAAAATCGCGCGCCTCGCGGGGGATTTTCCACATTCGCATCAACTAGGCCCACGCCCACGCCCCCCCGCGAC
>DATCNP010000093.1:0-13737 GCA_036565205.1 Solirubrobacteraceae bacterium
AAACGGCGGAGAAGGCCTTGCCCGCCAGCTCGGCGGCCGCCTGGACCCGCTCCATGTAGTCGGCGAACTCGTCCGCCACGAGCGCCTGAGCCCCGTCGCAGATCGCCTCTTCGGGTCGCGGATGCACCTCGACGATGATCCCGTCCGCGCCGGCCGCAGCCGCGGCCATCGACAGCGGCATGACCAGGTCGCGCCGGCCCGCCGCGTGGCTCGGGTCGACGATCACCGGCAGGTGGGTCATCTCCTTGAGCACGGGGATTGCCGTCAGGTCGAGCGTGAAGCGGTACGCGGTCTCGAAGGTCCGGATCCCGCGTTCACACAGGATCACGTCCGCGTTGCCCTCTTTCAGGATGTACTCAGCGGCCATCAGCAGCTCCTCGAGCGTGCTCGAGAGGCCGCGCTTGAGCAGCGCCGGAGCGCCGCAGCGGCCGATCTCGGCGAGCAGCGGGTAGTTCTGCATGTTGCGGGCGCCGATCTGGACCACGTCGGCCACCTCGAGCACCTGATCGAGGTCACGCGCGTCCATCACCTCGGTGACGATCGGCAGACCGGTCTCCGCCTTGGCCTCGGCGAGCAGCCGCAGGCCCTCCTGCCCGAGGCCCTGGAAGGCGTAGGGCGAGGTGCGCGGCTTGTACGCGCCGCCGCGGAACATCGCCGCCCCACCGTCGCGGACGATCCGGGCGGTCTCGAGCGTCTGCTGGCGGGACTCGACCGTGCACGGACCGGCGATCATCGCGAAGTGCGAGCCGCCGATCTTGCGACCGCCGATCTCCAGCACGCTGCGCTCGCCGTGGCCCCACTGCGTCGAGGCGAGCTTGTAGGGCTTGAGGATCGGAACCACGCGGTCGACCCCGGGCGAGCCCTGGAGCTCGAGCCTGGCCACGTGCTCCCGGTCGCCGATCGCGCCGATCACCGTCACCTCGTCGCCTCGGCTGATGTGCGTGCGGGCGCCGACGCTCTCGACGCGGTCGATGACGGCCTGCACCTCCTCTGGGGTGGCCGTCGGTTTCATGACGATCATCATCTGCTGGTCCTTTCTGCGCCTGGAACTTTAGGGGTTGGCTTTAGCGGCGGGGAATCGGGACGGTGAAAAACGGTCCCGAGATTTCCGGCGCTCGACCTTTCGAACGGACCCGCCGCGGCGGGCGCACGAGAGCTGTGACCGAGCGCCTAGCTAAATCGCCAGGCGTAGAAGCGCGCGTAGAGGGACCAGCCGGATGCGGCGGCGGTACGGCAAGCGGACGTGGTGGCGTGGTCGCTCATGCGCTGCGTGGGTTGTACCAGAGCCGCGACGGACTGCCAAGGGCGGGGGGTGGCGGCGCGGGCCGGCGTCGCCCCGGGCGCGGAGCGCCTGGTAGTCACAAGCGAGCTGAATTTGACGCCATATTGGCGGCAAATGTCGCACTCTTGCCGGTAGCGCCCCCTACACCAGCTCCCCGACCGCCCCCAGGAACTTGCGGTTCTCGAGCTCGGTCCCGACCGTCACCCGAAGCGCCTGCTCGCGCCCGAGCGCCGTCCCGGCCCGGACCAGGACACCGCGCTCGCGGAGGCCGCTCACGAACTCGGCCTCGGGCAGCCCGCCGCCGTCCACGGCCGGGAGCCGGGTCCAGACGAAGTTCGCGTCGCTGTCGGCGACCCACAGCCCCAGCGCCCGCAGGCCCTCGGCGAGCTCGATCCGCGCCGCCACCGTAAAAGCCACGCGCCGCTCGACGTCATCCTGGTGGCGCAGCGCTTCGACCGCGGCCGCCTGAGCGGCCGTGCTCAGATAGAACGGCTGGCGGACCTGGTCCACGGCGATCCGGAAATCCTCCGACGCGCACAGCCCATACCCGACCCGCAGCCCGGCCAGTCCGTAGACCTTCGAGAACGTCCGCAGAAGCACGAGGTTCGGCCACCGGCGCAGCAGGTCGAGCGAGGCGTTCGGGTCGCCGAGCGCGAGCGCGAACTCGCAGTAGGCCTCGTCGAGGATCACGCACACGTGGCGGGGAACCCGGTCCAGAAAGGCCTCGATCGCGTCGAGGCCGATCGACGTCGAGGTCGGGTTGTTGGGGTTGCAGATCAGCACCAATCGCGTTGCGACGGTGATCTCAGCCGCGAACGCGTCGAGGTCGTGGCGGTCCTCCTCCTCGAGCGGCACCTCGATCGCGCGAGCGCCGGACGCGGCGGCCAGATGCGGGTAGACGCTGAATGCCGGCCACGCGTAGATCACCTCGGCCCCGGGCTCGAGTAGCGCCTCGCCCGCGGCCAGCAGGATGTCGCACGAGCCGTTGCCGAGCGCGATTCGCTCGGGCGGCACACCGAACCGCTCCGACAGCGCTGCCCGCAGCGCCGAATACGACGGGTCGGGATAGCGGTGAACGCCGGCCAGCGCGCGCGTCGCCGCCTCCACGACCGCCGGCGAGGGGCCGAAGCAGGACTCGTTCGAGGCCAGCATCGCCACGTCGGCGCCCAGGTTGTAGCCGGCCGCCACCGGGTAGGTCGGGAGCCGGCGCAGCCGCTCTGCGAACTCGATCGCCACCGGGCTATTGTGCCGAATCGAGGTCCGCGCGCAGCGATCGCGCTTCGCCCAGATACACGTGGCGGGGGCTGTGCTGGGCGTCGGCGTAGTAGTGGACCAGCACCCGGATCACCCGGGGCAGAGCGCCGGGCACCGACACCTCCCGCGCGCACAGGAGCGGGACCCGCCCGAGGCCGAGCCGGCGCGCCGCCACGGCTGGGAACTCGGCGTCGAGGTCGTCGGTCAGCGTGAAAATGCAGCTGACCATGTCCTCGGCTGCGAGTGAGTTGCGCTCGATCAGCTCGCGCATCAGCACGTCGGTCGCGTCGAGAATCGCGTCGGCCTCGTTGGCCGAGGCGCTAGTAGCGCCTCGGAGCGCGAACAGACGCATGGCTCGGCAATTCTGCCAGAGGCCCCCGTGCCTCACCGGGAGAATCGAGCTCATAGACCGTCGCGCAGCCGAACCTCCGCACCGAGATGACCACCGAGACGAGCTTCCTGGCCAGGTTCTGGTGCGGCCCCGCGCAGTCGGCCAGAACGAACCGCGCGCCGCTGTCGAGCACGAACCGGCGTGCCGCCCGCCTCGACAGCGCGCCCTGGAACAACGCGTCGGCGGCCAGCGAGCGAGGGAAGCAGTTGGGCTCGGACCAGACGCAGTCGCCGACCAGCGTGCGGCGTCCCGTGCGTCCTGGGACCGCCTCGCCGAGGTAGAACTGCGTCAGCACGCCGCCTGGATCGGGGTCATCACGCAGGTAGTCGAGCGCCGCGCGCTCGTCGTGGGTGATGAAGTTGGCGTTCCCGGGGCCTGGCTTGATCTGGCTGCGAGCCTCCCCGAGCGCGTAGATGTTGGCCGGAATCGTCGCAGCGGCGATCGCCAGCCCGGTGATCAGCCGATGGCGCGGCACACGCGCCCAGCCGGCGCGCCTGGCTCCGTTGACCGCCAGCACGGCGAGCGGAATCGTGATCCCCACGAACGCGTGCAACGGGGCCCCGCTCAGTCCAGTCGCGGACAGGAGGTAGATCACCAGCGCGGCGGCGGGCCACAGGCGCGTCACCAGCTCGAGGAAGTCCTGCGAGCGCCCGCGGTAACCGAGCACCGCAACCAGCGCGAGCGGCGCGATCGCGAGCAGGATCGAGACGAGCGGAAACCCGTGCTGGCTCGCCTCGCGGGCCAGCGCCCACGAGATGTCCAGGTGGCCGAGCAGCAGGTAGTAGACGAGCGGCGTGGCGGTCAGGGAGACGGTCACGAGCGCAAGCCCGAGGCGCGCGCGCCCGGCGGGCTCCCGCCGGCGCATCAGCTCGGCCCCGAGGACGATCAGGATCAGCATCTCGCCCTGCCACGGGTGAAGCCCGGCGGCCAGCATACCCAGCAGCCCCGGCGTCCAAGCCACGCGCCGGTCGGTCCGCGCCCGGTCGTAGCTGAGCAGCGCGAACAACAACCCCGCCGTGGCCATCAGCCCGAACGGATATCCCCACGAGAGGAAGCCCGGGACCAGGTCGCCGACGATGCTGAGCTTGCCGTACACGAGGCTGACCGAGGCAAAGAACAGCCCCAGGGTCAGCGCGACCGCGCGCCCCGGGCCGCTCGGCACCGCCCGGGCGATGTAGGCGCGGATGCCGAAGAAGATCGCCACCACCGCCACGGGCTTCCAGAGCAGCAGCGCGAGCCACGGTGCGACGCCGAGCGCGGTGATCGCGCCGGAGATCGCCACCGCCGGCTGGAAGTAGTCCGCCGGGGTCCCGCGCAGGACGAACAGGTTGGCCGAGAACACGTGATGCGAGGCGGACTGGATCCAGGCCAGATATTGCATCTGGTCGACGATGTAGAAGCCGTCGGTGCCGGTCCAGACCCAGCCATGCGCGATGACCTGCCACAGATCGATCGCCACCACCCACATCGACATCGCGGCGAAGACGGCCAGCAGCCCGATCTCGTAGCGCCGCAGGCGCCCCCGGAATCTGGGCTTTACCGTGTCGGGCTCCCGGGGCAGGACCATGGGAGCCATCGAGAGCTCGACGCGCACTAATCCGACGCTAACAAACCCGAGAGCCCTTATGCGCGCGACCATGCCGTGGTCTTACGCGTTCCATACACACGACCGGCAGGACACGCGCTTGGCGCCTACCGCGCGAGCTTGTCCTGCCTCGTCTTCGAGGCCTGCCCGGCGTGGCTGGCCAGCAGGTTGATGTTGTGGTTGGAGAAGTACACGGCGGTCGAGGGCATGAAGGCCAGCACCAGGTAGAGGGTCAGCACGATCGTCGCGCGGCGGAGCGCGACGCTGGTGGCGAGGCCGGCCAGCGGCAGCAGCCAGATCACGTACCACGGCACCAGCCACGCCAGGCTCGCGATCAGCGCCAGCGTTGCCCAGCCGGCGCCGGCCAGCCATTCGCGGCGACGCCTGAGCCCGGACAACACCACCAGCACCACGATCACGTTCGCGATCCGGAGCACCAGCGGCGTCCCGCCGCCGACGCCGAGGATGTCGCCAATGACGTTCGGGATGCTGAAGTCGGTAAGCAGCGTGCTCTGGTCGGCAAGGTTCGGGATCGAGAAGCCGAACAGCGCGATGCTCAGCCCCGCCAGTGGAACGGTTGCCAGCGCCGCGCCGACCAGCACGCGCCGGCGGCGCAGCGCGGGAGTGGCAGCGAGCAGCAGGAACGGCACCAGCAGGATCGCGGTGAACTTGACCGCGACGGCGACCATCAACGCGGCTCCGGCGGACCGATCACGCCCGCTCAGCAGGAACGCGATCGCCGCGGTCGAGGGCACGAGCATGAAGAAGTCGTTGTGGAAGCCGGCGACCGCGTAGATCAGGTAGATCGGGTTGGCGGCCACGAACAGGACCGCGAACCGCGGGTCGCGCCCCAGGAGCTTCGCGCACCGCGCCACGAGCGCGATGAAACCCAAGCTGAGGAGGATCGTCACGAACTTCAGCACCCAGTAGGCGACGGGCAGCGGCAGGAACGCAACCGGGTAGGTGAAGGCCGTGAACAGCGGGCCATAGGGGCTGCGCAGCTGGTGCCAGCTCGTGAACCGGAAGATCGGGTCGTGGAGCTCACCCGACATCACGTGCGTGTACGGGTTCAGATGGTGGAGGCCTCCGAGCCGCGCGTAGCCGAGGTAGTTGAACAGGTCGGTCAACTGCAGCGGCGGGCCCAGCAGCAGGATCGCGTGGACCGCGATCACAAAGATGGCAATCGTCCGCATCGGGATCGCCCGCACCGCACCGAGGGCCACCAGGTAGCTCGCGAGCATCCCGACGAGCACCACGCTCAGTCCGAGCCCGATCGTCTTCGGACTGGTCAGCAGCCTGCCGAACAATCCGTGCAGCGGCCCAGCCTCCCAGTTCGGGAAGCCGAGATCGGCGCGCGGCACGAGCCCGTTGGGCCCGGAGGTCGCGAACACGACCACGGCCAGCGTCGCCACCGTCGCGGCGCCGAGGGCGATGTTGCCCGCCCGGGCCCCAAGGCGAAGCTGGAGTCGCGGCAGCACGCCACGCACGTCGACCGGGCCAAGCCGCGGCAGCGCCACCGACCCTTCGGCCTGGCTGGCGCCGGCGCTGGCGATCGGCCCGGACGCCATCGCCGTCGGCCCCTGCACCGGAGTCGCATCCTGTCCCATCAAGTGAAAATTGTGCCCTTTTGGGGTTTTTCCCCGCTCATCGCCAGGGTTGCGATCCGGTTAAGCGCTCCGGAGCCGAGCCCACCAAGCCGTTCCGTACCCGGTCCGGATAGCCTGCCGGAGGTGAGCGTCGGGGCTGCGGCTCGTGATCTACGACGACCGTCGGCGGTCGGTATCGCCACGCGTAGGCGCGTTCTGCGTAACCCTACCGTGGCCGCGGTGGCTGCGCTGACGGTGCTCGCAGCTGTGCTGCGCTTCACGCGAATCGGACATCAGGGTTTCTGGTTCGACGAGGCCAACACCGCCGGCGACATTCACTTCTCGGCCGGGGCGATGCTCGGGCTGCTGCCCGCGAACGAAACGACTCCGCCGCTGTTCTACGTCGTGGCCTGGGTGTGGGCGCGGGTGTTCGGCTTCAGCCAGGTGTCGCTGCGGGCGCTGCCCGCGCTCGCCGGCGTGGTCACCGTGCCGATCGTCTACCTGACCGCTCGCAAGCTGATCTCGAGCCGCGCCGGACTCGTGGCCGCGGCGCTCACGGCCTGCAACCCGTTCCTGATCTGGTACTCGCAGGAGTTCCGGCCCTACGAGCCGCTGGTGCTGCTGAGCGCACTGGGGCTGCTGGCCTTCGCCTACATCCTCGAGCGGGCCGATACGCGGGCGATCCTGGCCTGGGCGATCGTCTCGGCGATGGCCCTGGCCACCCACTACTACGCGCTGCTGACGGTCGTCCCCGAGGCGGTCTGGCTGCTGTACAGATGCCGCGCCGACCGCCGGGTGATCGGGGCGATCGCCTTCGTCGGGGCCTGCGGGCTCGCGCTGCTGCCACTGGCGGTCGCTCAGAACAGCACCGGCAACGCGAGCTGGATCGCGCCGATCCCGCTGCTGCCGCGGCTCGGGCAGATCCTGCCCGAGTTCCTGATCGGCTTCCAGGCCCCAGCCCAGCGACTGCTCGAGCGCACGGCCGAGGTGATCGCGCTGCTCGCGCTGGTGCTGCTGGCGGTGCGAGCCGACGCGCAGGAGCGGCGCGGGGCGCTGATCGCCGGCGCGCTCGTGGTGGCCGGGCTGGTGCTGAACCTGCTGCTGATCGCCGGCGGCATCGATGACCTGATCACCCGCAACGTGCTCGCGCTCTGGCCGCTGGCCGTGGTGCTGGTCGCCGGCGGACTGGGCGCGCGCCGAGCGGGTGCGCTCGGCGTCGGCGCCGCAGCGCTGCTGTGCGCGATCGGCGTGTTCGCCACCGTCGCCGTCGCCACCGACCGCAGCTTTCAGCGTCCTGACTGGCGAGGCGTGGCACGCCTCCTGGGCGCCCGTCCCAGCGCCGGCTCGGGGCCGCGGATGATCTTCGTGCAGCATTACAAGGATCAGCTGCCGCTGAAGCTCTACCTTCCAGGCCTGCGCGCGGCCACCAGCGCGGGGGCTCGAGTGTCCGAGGTCGACGTGGTCTCGATCAGCGCACCGCGGGTCCATCTTTGCTGGTGGGGAGCGGCGTGCAATCTGTCGGGCTCGGTGATGCAAAGCAGTTACGCGATTCCCGGCTTCCACGTGCTCTGGCGCCGCCACGCCTACCAGTTCACGGTCATGCGCCTGGTCGCCGAGCATCCGGTGCCGGTGACCCGGGCCGCGGTGGCAAAAACGCTCACCACGACGCCGCTGCGCTACGACGAGATCATGATCCAGCCCTCGGGGCACTAGTCAGCCGGTCGAGCTCCGAGCTGCCCAGCCGGCGGTAGGCGCCGGGGCGCAGGTCGCCGAGCGTCAATGGGCCGAAGGCAACCCGCTCGAGCGCCACCACGCGGTGACCGACGGCCTCGCACATCCGCTTGACCTGACGCTTGCGGCCTTCGTGGATCGTCAGCTCGATCGTGTCCGGCGCGACCCTCGAGACGTGCGCCGGCGCCGTGCGGCCGTCATCGAGCTCGACCCCCGCCCGCAGCGCCGCGATCGCGTCCGGGCGGACGGGAGGCCGGCGAACCCGAACCCGGTAGGTCTTGGGAACCTCGAAGCTCGGGTGCAGCAGGCGATGAGCGAGCTCGCCGTCGTTGGTGAGCAGGATCAGCCCGGTGGCGTCGGCATCGAGACGGCCGACTGGATAGAGCCGCAGTCCCGAGCGCACCAGCTCGACGACCGTCCGGCGGCCCTGCGGATCGCTTGCAGTCGAAACGACGCCACGCGGCTTGTTGAGGGCGTAGACGACCCTGACCGGCTCGGCCCGCACCCTTTCACCATCGACCGTCACCACGTTCGCGGGTCCGACGTCCCGCGCCGGATCGGCGACCTGCTCACCGTCGACCGTCACCCGTCCGGCGCGCACGATCTCCTCCGCCGCGCGGCGCGAGGCCACCCCGGCCCCGGCGAGGAACTTGGCCAGGCGCATGCGGTGTCACCATAGAGCGCGTGGACTTGAATTCGCTGCAGCGAACGCTCTCAGAGCTCGACCAGCCGGCCTACCGCGCGCACCAGGTATGGAGATGGGCGGCGCAAGGCGCCGCCTGTTTTCAGTCGATGACCGACCTTCCACTGGAGCTCCGGGCCGCACTCGAGGACTCGCTCGCGTTCTCGACCCTGGTCGTGGAGCACGAGGCTCACGCCCGCGACGGAACGGTCAAGGCGCTGTTCACGACCGCCGACTTGCGTCCGGTCGAGGCCGTGCTGATGCGCTACGGCGACGGCCGGCGCTCGCTGTGCCTGTCCTCGCAATCGGGCTGCCCACTGACCTGCAAGTTCTGCGCGACCGGGCAGATGCGGTTCGGACGCAACCTGACGAGCTCGGAGATCGTCGACCAGGCGCTGCACTTCAAGCGCTCAGGGCCGGTCGATCACGCCGTGTTCATGGGCATGGGCGAGCCGATGATGAACCTGGACGCCGTGCTTGGCGCCTGCGAGCGGCTGCCGGACATCGGGATCACGCACCGGCGCACCGCGATCTCGACCGTCGGGTGGATCCCCGGCATCGAGGCCCTGACCGCGCAGGCCATGCCGATCCGGCTCGCGCTCTCGCTGCACGCCGCCGATGAGGCGCTCCGATCGGAGCTGATGCCGGTCAACGACCGCTACCCGCTGGCGGAGGTGCTCGAGGCCTGCGTCGCGCACTACGAGCGCCGTCGACGCCGAGTGTTCGTCGAGTACGTGATGCTCGCCGGCGTCAACGACTCGCACCTCCAGGCCAAGCAGCTCGCCCAGGCGCTCGACCCGCGTGTGTTCAAGGTCAACCTGATCCCGTACAACCCGACCGACTCCCCGTACCGCGGCTCGACCCCGAAGGCGATCGAGGCGTTCCGCTCAGAGCTCGAGCGTCACGGCATCGGCGCGACCGTGCGCCTGACCCGTGGGCGCGACATCGACGCGGCCTGCGGGCAGCTCGCCGTCCGCGCGTGAGGACCCGGGGGCCCGCGCAGGGGCGGGCGCTCGTCGCCCAGCGCCTGAGCGCCCAGCTGCTGGCCGGCTCAGCCGCGAGCGACCCGCTGGCCGTGGCCGAGCGCCTGCTCGCCATCCAGGGGCAGGACCCCCGTGGCGCCAGGCTGGCGATCCGGGCTCGCTCCGCAGGCGTGAGCGCGGCCGCGATCGATCGCGCGCTGACCGAGGAGCGCTCGCTCCTGATCACGTGGCTGAACCGCGGCACCCTGCACCTGATCCGCAGTGAGGACTATCCGCTGCTCCACACGCTGACGACGCCGCAGCTGCTGACCGGGAGCGCCAGGCGGCTGGCCCAGGAGGGTGTGCAACCGGGGCTCGCCAATCGCGGCGTGGCCGAGATCGTGCGCGGGATCAGCGCCGACGGACCGCTGACGCGCCACCAGCTCCGCGAGCGGCTGCAGTCCGCCGGCATCCCCACCGGGGGGCAGGCGTTCATCCATCTCATGTACCGAGCGTCGCTGCGCGGCCTGATCGTCCGCGGGCCGATGGTCGGTCGCGAGCACGCCTACGTCCTCACCGCGGACTGGCTGCCAAATCATCGGCCGCCACCGCGCGATCTAGCACTGGCCGAGCTGGCCAGACGCTACCTGCGTGGACACGGGCCCGCCTCTGACCGCGACCTGGCGCGCTGGGCGGCGCTGCCCCTGCGCGACGTGCGGGCCGGCCTGTCGGCGATCGCCGGTGAGCTGCAGGAGCGAGCCGACGGGCTGGTCGACCTGATCCGGCGTGAGCCGGCCGCCGCGCTGCCGCTACCGCGACTGCTCGGGGCATTCGAGCCCGTGCTGCTCGGCTGGCGCTCTCGCGCGGCGATCGTCGGCGAGGCCGAACCGCGGATCGTCGGCGGTGGCATCTTCCGGGCGTTCGCGCTTGTGGACGGGCACGCGGGCGCGCTGTGGCGGATCGGCGGCGAGAAGCCTGCGATCGAGCCCTTCGGTCGCCTCCCTCGCGGCACCCGGGCGGCGCTCGAGCGTGACTACGCCGCCGTGCTCGAGTTCCTGCGCGGCTAGCGCCGAGGCGCCCTAGGCGCCGACGCGGGCGTCTCCGGCCCTCAGCAGCCGTTCGCGGAGCTGCTCCTCGAACTCCGGGGAGGGATCGAACGTACCGAGCTCGGGCAGCTCCCTGGCCGAGCTCAACCCGAACAGCCGCAGGAACAGATCGGTGGTGCGGTAGAGCACGGCCCCGAACTGCGAGCGCCCTGCCTCCTCGATCATCCCCCGCTCGAGCAGCGTCGCCGCCGCGGACTCGGCGCTGACACCGCGGATCCGGGCGATCTCCGGCCGCGAGACGGGCTGCAGGTAGGCGACGATCGCCAGCGTCTCGGCCTGCGCGGGCGTCAGCGGCGGCGTGCGTGGCCGGGCCAGCAGGCGCCGCGCCGCCGGTTCGGCATCGGGGTGGCTCGAGAGCACCCAGCCGCCGGCGAGCTCTCGCAACACCAGCCCGCGACGCTCGAACTCGTAGTGCTCGCGCAGCCGCTCGAGTGCCGTCGCGACTTCGTGAAGCTCGGATTCGGTCGCCTCGGCGATCGCCTCCAGCGCGACCGGCTCGGGGCTGAGGAACAACAGCGCCTCGATCGTTCGCTCTAGCTCGGCGGTCACAACCGGTCCTCGGCTCTCATGCGCTCAGCCTCCGCTCGGAGCTCCGCAGCGATTCGATCATGATCTCGGCGAACGGCTGCTCCTGGCACCAGGTCAGCTCTCCCTGCTTGTAGAGCTCGAGCAGCGCGTAGAGCGTGACCGCCACCGTCACCCGATCCGCGCTAGCCACTGCCTCGTCGAAGGTGAAACGGCCGCGGCTCAGCAGCGCCCGCAGGTGCGAGAGGCGCTCGGCCACGGTCACCTTCGGCACGGCTATGTGCCGGACGTCGACCGGCTCGGGCATCCGCAGCATCGCGCCGATCGCCCGGGCGAGCAGCTCCGGCCGGTACACCGCGCCGGCGTCGGCAAGCGACGCGCGCCGGAGCGCCGGGGGCAGCGCAGCTGAGCGGAACCGATGGCCCGCCTGCTCTTCCAGACGCTCGCGCAGGGCGCCAGCGGCAGCACCGTAGCGCTGCGCGTCGAGCAGCCGCGCGAGCAGCTCCTCGGCGGCCTCGCCCGGATCGAGTTCGATCTGCTCGATCTCCTCACCAGGCAGCAGCAGCCGGGACTTCAGCTCGAGCAGCGCAGCGATCAGGACCAGGAACTCGGTCGCAGCCTCGAGGTCCAGCTCACCGCGGCGTTCAAGGTGGTCGATGTAGGAGATCACGATCTCGGCCAGGTCGACCTCGAGCAGGTCCACCTCCTCGCGCAGGATCAGCGTCAGCAGCAGGTCGAACGGACCCGCGAACACATCGAGGTCGAGCTCAAGATCGATCAGGCGCACGAAGCAGACGTTATCTCCGCGCGCGGACCGGTCCCACGCCCATCGCCTCGCACACGTCCAGCACCGTCTCGTGCGCGATCGCGTGGGCTTTCTCGGCCCCGAGGCTGAGGATTCGCTCGAGCTCGGCCTCGTCGTCCCTGAGCGCGTGGTAGCGCTCGCGGACGGGGTCCAGATACGCGATCACCGCATCCGCGACCGCCGACTTCAGCGCCCCGTAGCCCGATCCGTCGAACTCCTGCTCGATCGCCTCCGGCGTGCTCTCCTGAACGGCGGCCAGGATGTCGATCAGGTTCGAGACGCCCGGTTTGTCCGGTGAGCGCCGGACTTCGCCCCCTGAGTCGGTCACCGCGGAACGGAACTTCTTGGCCACCGTCGCGGCGTCGTCGAGCACGTAAATCGTCCCCTGAACGTTCCCGCCGGTGGTCGACATCTTGCGCTCGGGCGACTGGAGATCCATGATCCGCGCCCCGACCTTGGGGATCCGCGGCTCGGGGACGACAAGCACCTCGCCGAAGCGGGCGTTGAAGCGCTCGGCGACGTCGCGCATCAGCTCGATGTGCTGGCGCTGATCCTCGCCGACCGGCACCTCGTGCGCTCTGTAGGCCAGCACGTCGGCCGCCTGCAGGACCGGATAGAAGAACAGGCCGGCCGAGACCAGCTCGCGCTGGACGCCGGACTTCTCCTTGAACTGGTGCATCCGGCCCAGATCGCCGAGCGCGGTCACGCTCGAGAGCAGCCACGTGAGCTCGGGGTGCTCGCGGACGTCGCTTTGGCGAAAGAAGATGCAGCGCTCCGGGTCAAGCCCGGCGGCCAGCAGCGTGGCCGCCGTGTCGTAGACCGATTCGCGCAGCCCCCGCGGGTCGTAGGCGACGGTGATCGCATGCAGGTCGACGACGCAGTAGATCGCCTCCCCCCTGTCCTGGCCGACGACGTACTGGCTGATCGCGCCGATGTAGTTGCCCAGGTGCTTTCGGCCCGTGGGCTGGATCCCGGAGAAGATTCGCACCGCGGGTCAGGCTACTCGGCGAGGGCGCCGGCAGGCAGCCCGCCGGCGCCGCTCTTGGCGCGCCCTTGCGCACCGCGATCGCGGGCCAGAACCCACGCCGCGACGACGCCCCCGACGGCTCCGCACGCGTGTCCCTGCCACGAGATCCCGTAGTGCGGCACCAGGCTGGCGAGCAATGCGCCACCGAACACAATTCCGACCACCGCCCCGGTGAGCAGCTCGAGCAGGCTGCGGTTGAAGATCCCGCGTGTCAGCAGATAGGCGGCATAGCCGAACACGACGCCGCTGGCGCCGACGGTGATCTCGTTCGCGGGTGAGATCAGCCACGTGCCGAGCCCGCCGACGACGATCACGCCCATGAAGACGAGCGGAATCGTGTTGTCGAACAGGTGCGCGAAGCTTGCGTGCAGGAACGGAGCGGTGAAGATTCCCCACAGATGCTCGAAGTTGCGTGGGTACAGGCCGTCGGAGTTGAGCCCGTTGTGATCGAGCGTGTTGATCACCTCGATGATCCACATCAGCGCGACGATCGCGGTCAGCAGCGCGAGTCCTTCGCGCTCGGGCCGCTTGGCGAGCTTTGCCGGGACGGGAGCCATCGGGTAAGGATGGCACGTCGCGGAGCTCGACTCGCCTCTAGATCTAGCCGTCGCCCGCGCCGGCGAGCGCCGCGCTGGCGATCGACAGCGCCACTTCGGCCCGCTGCAGGAGCGAGGATCGCAACACGAATTCCGCGGGTGTGTGACTGCCGCCCCCACGCGGACCGAGTCCGTCGACGGTCAGGGCGATCGCCGGGGCGAAGTGGCTGGCGTCGCTCGCCCCACCGCGCGGAACGCCCACGAT
>DATCNP010000094.1:0-1554 GCA_036565205.1 Solirubrobacteraceae bacterium
TCGTGTATGCGGGCTTGGCGCCCGAGCGTTTCGCGGTCAAGGCCGGTGGCGCGGCGGAGCCGGTCGAACTCGTGCCAGATCGTGCCCGTGTTCAGTCGCACGCCGGTGTTGGTGAGCAGGAAGCTCGGGGCCTTCGGGCGCCGGCACAGCTCATCGCGGACGCGGGCGTAGCGGTCGAGTGCCGTGACCGTGCTGGGGTGAAGCGCGACCTCGCGGGAGCGTCCGTTCTTGGCATGGCGAACGGTGAGTCGCCCGTCTGACAGCTCGACATCGCCGCGGTCAAGCGCGACCGCCTCGCCGATTCGCATGCCGGTCACCGACAGCAGCCCGATCAGCGTCTCGTAGGTCGCGGCCTTCAGCGCCGAGCCGATCCCGCGGGCTGCGTGCATCAGCGCCTCGATCTCTGCCTCGGAATACAGATAGGGGATCGCGCGGCGGAACTTCGCTGGCAGCAGGTCGACCGCCGGGACCTCGTGGCGCGGGTCGGACGCCTGCAGGTAGCGGACAAAGCCGGCCACGATCGCTAACCGTTGATGCCACCACACGACGCTGCCCTCGGCCGGCTCGGTCGCCCACTGCAGCGCCAGCTCGGTCGTGATCATCGTCGCGTCGCGTTGCTCGAGGAATTCGGCGAACTGCGGTAGCAGTCGGCCGTGCGCTTCGAGCTTGTAACCCAGCGAGCGACGCAGCGCCAGGTACTCGTTCACGGCGTCACCGACCGCGCTCATGACTGCGCTCCCGGCCACGGCAGCGCCAGCCGCGACAGCGCCTGGCGGTCGACCTTGGCATAGACCGCGGTCACGTCGAGGCTCTGATGGCGCAGCACCTGGCCGATCTCCCCAAGGCCCGCGCCTGCCCGCAACATCTCGGTGGCGATCGTGTGACGAAGCCGGTGGGCTCTGGCCGGCGCGATCCCTGTCCGCCGGCACGCGCGGACGACCACCTCGCTCACCGCATCGCCCGACAAGCCCCCAACGGGAGCCTGCGCTCGGAGGAACACCGTCCGTCCGAACCCTCGCGGACGCGCACGGCAGAGGTAGTCGGCGAGCGCGCCGCCGACATCGTGAGGCAGCGGCAGCCTGTCGATCCGCGAGCGCTTCCCGCGAACCACGATCTCGCTCGCGCGCCAGTCCACATCATCGAGCTGCAGTCCGGCGACCTCACCGGCCCGCAGCCCGAGCCGTGCCAGCAGCATCAGGATCGCGTGATCCCGGCACCCGATCTTCGTTGAGCGATCACAGCTGTCAAGCAGCAAGCTCATCTGCCCGGCTGGCAGCCCGCGCGGCAGGTCCTCCCGCCGCTGCGGCACCGACGGCACCGCCTCAGCAAGCGGCGTCGCGATGAGCTGCCCTGGGTTTCGCGGAGGCTCTGAAACGAGGATTCGGTCCTCGAGCAAGGAACTGCGAGTTCATTCCCGGAGCCAGGAAGTATCCAGAGGAGCTGATCGAGCGTGGCGTGCGGCTGGCGCTCGAATCGGGCCGGCCGGTAGCGGCGGTCGCCCGGGATCTCGGTGTCGGTCACGAGGTGCTGCGTAAGCGCGTGCGCCAAGCTGAG
>DATCNP010000095.1:0-9464 GCA_036565205.1 Solirubrobacteraceae bacterium
GGTCGGGGCTGCTGACCACGCCGCTGCGGGACCGCTTCGGGATCCAGCACCGGCTCGAGCACTACGAGCCCGCCGATCTGGCCCGGATCGTCAAGCGCTCCGCCAGGCTGCTCGCGGTGGCGATCGAGGACGGCGGGGCGATCGCCATCGCCCAGCGAAGCCGCGGCACCCCGCGCGTGGCCAACCGGCTGCTCAAGCGCGTGCGCGACTACGCCGAGGTCCGCGGGAACGGCATCGTCACCGCCGAGGTGGCGCAGGCGGCGCTGGATCTCCTCCAGGTCGACCACGAGGGGCTTGACCGCCTCGACCGGGAGATCCTCCGTGCGATCTGCGAGAAGTTCGGCGGCGGCCCGGTCGGGCTGTCAACGCTGGCGGTCGCCGTGGGGGAGGAACAGGACACGATCGAGGACGTCTACGAGCCCTACCTGCTCCAGCGCGGGCTGATCGAGCGAACACCGCGCGGGAGGGCCGCGACCCGGCGCGCGTTTGCGCATCTGAGCCTGGACGCGCCCGGGCCACTCGCGCTGCTCTAAGGCGTCGGCGACCATTTGCGTCGGCGACCACTAGCTATCCTCAGGCGCCGATGCCTCGCGAGCGCTATTTCCTCTGCCCCCACTGCGGGAACCGATCGATGGGAACCGACCGGAACGCCGGGTTCCGGCGCGAGGCCCGCGGCTGCGAGAAGTGCGGCTTCGCCTACCTGTTCGAGCTGCTCGATGATTACTACCCCGCCCCCAACGCCGCTTTCTTCGCCTGTGACGCCGACGGCCGGATCATCGACTGCGGTCGCGGCTCGTTCGAGTTGACCGGACTGAAAACCGAGCAGGTGATGGGACGCGCGGCCAGCGAGGTGCTGGGCTTGCGCTTCGAGGACGGCACCGATCACGTCGGGACTGCGCTCGAATGGGAGGTCCGGGTCCAGGGCAAGCCGGTCGAGGTCAACGCCGAAGGTGACCTGCCCGCCAACGCGGTCGCGGACATCTTCCCCGCCTACGACGATGACGAGGGTGGGGTCCTGCTCGTGCTCACCCCCACCAACCACCGCGGGTGAGCCGCGCCGGGGAATTCCGGCCCAGCCACTAGCATCCGGAGACGCTGATGTCCGATCGCCAGCGCAACAGTTTCGTCCTGCTCCTCGTCCTCGGGCTGCTGCTGGCTTCGCTGGTCGTCATCGCCGGCATTCCCGGCGCCGTGAAGCCGCAGAAGACGCGCCTCGGGCTTGACCTCAAGGGCGGCGTCGAGCTCGTCTACCAGGGCAAGCCGACGCCCCAGACCCCGGTGGTCACGCCGGACGCGCTGAGTCGCGCGGTCGACATCATGCGCCAGCGCGTCGACCAGCTTGGCGTCTCCCAGCCCGAGATCCAGACCTCGGGCGGCGGTCAGATCTCGGTCGGGCTTCCGAACGTGCACGACATCGCCCGAGCGGAGCAGGAGGTCGGCACCGTCGCCAGGCTGGAGTTCTACGACTGGGAGGCGAATGTCCTGGCTCCGAACGGCAAGACCGCCGCGAGTCAGCTCCAGACGCAGGACCCGAGCGCGCTGACGCTCAGCCAGGGCGTTGGAGGCTCCGGACCGGGGCTTCCCGGCGAGGGCAGTCTGCCGCTCTACGACGCGGTCAAGCTCGCCTCCCAGCAGCCGCCGTCTCCGAGCCGGAACAACGCCCGCGGCGGCTCGGAGTACTACCTGTTCGGAGCGCCGGGGAGCGCCGCCTGCGCGACCGCCGCCAAGGATCAGGGCAAACCGGTCGCCGCCGGGCTCCATTGCCTGCTCTCCGGCCCCGACACGAGCCATGGGGACCTCCTCGCCGCGCTGGGGGCGGGGGTGAGCGCGTCCCAGGGACAGGAGATCGTGATCCCACAGGGCACGGTGGTGCTCCAGGCCGCCGACGTCAGCTCGTCACAGCAGACGCCGTTCGCCTCCCCCAGCGCTCAGTTCTACGTCCTTCACGACAACGTCGCGCTGCTCGGCAACGACATCACCAATCCGCAGCAGTCGACCGACCAGGCCGGCAGCCCGGACGTCCAGTTCGGCTTCACCTCCCATGGCAAGCAGGCGTTCCAGACCATCACCTCGGCGATCGCGCGTCGCGGCGACCTGGCCAGCTTCGGCAGCCAGCAGCTGAACCAGCACTTCGCGGTCGCGCTCGACAACAAGCTGATCACCGTCCCATCGATCGCGTTCAAGACCTACCCCGACGGGATCAACGGCGACAACGGCGCGGACATCACCGGCGGGTTCTCGATCCAATCCGCCCAGGATCTGGCCAACCAGCTGCGTCTCGGCGCGCTGCCGATCAAGCTGAAGCTGATCTCCGAGTCCCAGGTCTCGGCCACGCTCGGCCAGCAGGCGCTCAACCAGGGCCTGATCGCGGGGCTCGCCGGACTGGTGGTAGTCGCCCTGTTCCTGGTCCTCTACTACCGGGTACTCGGCCTGATCGCGGTCGCGGCCCTGGCGGTATACGCGCTCTACTTCTTCGCCCTGATCAAGCTGATCCCGATCACCCTGACGCTGCCCGGGATCGCCGGACTGATCCTGACGATCGGCGTCGCGGCCGATGCCAACATCGTGATCTTCGAGCGGGTCAAGGAGGAGATCCGCGACGGTCGCTCGATCAGGGCCGGCATCGCCACCGGCTACAAGAAGGGCCTGACGGCGATCATCGACGCCAACGTGGTCACGATTATGACCGCGTTCATCCTGTTCGTGCTCTCGACCGCCGAGGTCAAGGGCTTCGCCTTCACGCTCGGCATCGGCACGATCGTGTCGCTGTTCACCGCGGTGCTGGCGACCCAGGCGATCCTGACCACGATGGGCGATTCGCGCACGATCTCGCGCCCGTCGGCCCTCGGCGCCGGCGGCAAGCGCCGCGTCTGGCACTTCGACTTCATGGGCGCCAGCCGGTACTTCTTCTCGATGTCGGGCGTGATCCTGCTGATCGGGGCGCTGGCGATCGGCGGTCGCGGGCTGAACCTGGGAATCGATTTCACCTCGGGGACGCGGATCACCGCCAGCCTGCAGAAGAGCGCCACCGAGCCCCAGGTCGCCTCGGTCGTGAGCGCAGCGGGAGCCCCCAGCCCGGTGATCCAGAAAGTGACCAACAGGCAGCTCGGTCCGAGCGTCTTCCAGATCGCCTCCAAGCAGCTCCAGCCGGCGCAGATCACCGGGTTGCGCACCGCGCTGACGAACCGCTATGGCCTGCGGTCGTTCGACTTCACCTCCGTCGGCCCGACGTTCGGCAAGACCGTCGCGAACAGCGCAGTGATCGCGATCATCGTCTCACTGCTGGTGATCTCGGTCTATGTCGCGCTGCGGTTCGAATGGAAGTTCGCGGTCCCGGTGCTGATCGCACTGATGCACGACCTGCTCATCACCAGCGGCGTGTACGCGCTGACCGGCCGGGAGGTGACGACAGCGACAGTGGCCGCGCTGCTGACCATCTTGGGCTACTCGCTCTACGACACGATCATCGTCTTCGACCGGGTGCGCGAGAACATCCCGCGGATGCCGCGGGCTGCCTTCTCCCAGATCGTCAACCGATCGATGTCCGAGGTGCTGACGCGGTCGATCGCGACCACCTCCTGCACGCTGATGCCGATCCTGGCGCTGCTCCTGTTCGGCGGCTCGACGCTGCGGGACTTCGCCTTCGCGCTGCTGATCGGTGTGGCCTCGGGCGCCTACTCCTCGATCTTCATCGCCTCTCCGGTGCTGACCCACTGGAAGGAACGCGAGCCGCTCTACCGCCACCGGCGCGAGCGGATCGTGGAGGACCACGGCTTCGTGGCCGCGTACGCGTCGTCCGGAGCTGACGTCGAGCCGGCTCCTGCGCGCGGGCGCCGCCGCACGGGCCGGATCACGACGCCCGACCCCGAGACCGTGTCCGCGGCCGAGTTCGAGCAGATGAAGCGCGATCTGGTCGAGCCTGGGGCACCCTCACGCCGGAGCTCGAC
This sequence comes from Solirubrobacteraceae bacterium, assembly GCA_036565205.1. Lineage (GTDB taxonomy): Bacteria > Actinomycetota > Thermoleophilia > Solirubrobacterales > Solirubrobacteraceae > Palsa-465. Next base: position 3,948 of record DATCNP010000095.1, read on the forward strand.
GCTGACCAAGCCCGCTTCGCGTCCCGGTTCTGGCACCGGCGCCAAGGCCACGCGGCCGGCGGGAACAGCTGCTCCGAGCCGGAAAGCCGCCAAGCCCGCGACCGAGACGCCGCCGGCGCCCGCGACCAAACCGACGGTCGGCAACGGTGCCGAGGGCAACGGGCAGGAGCGCGCCCCCGACGTCGCCGAGAACGATGGCGTCGCTCCGGTTCAGAAGCCCAAGCGCACGAACAGCAAGCAGCGCAATCGCAGGCACGGGAGGCGGCGTTGAGAACCAGCGACTGCGCAGGCGCCGACCGGGGAGCCGTCTGATGGGAATGCTCGCCTGGGTGATGATGGGCCTCGCGCTCTGGCACTTCACGATCTGGCTCCCCGACCATTACTGGGGCGGAATCGTCGGCGCGTTCATCGGTGCGCTGATCGGCGCGGCGCTGTTCGGGCTGATTGTCAACGGCTTCAGCATCCCGGGCCAACACGCGACCCACCTCGGAACGGCCCTCGAAGCGATCCCCGGCGCCCTGATCGGGATGGCCGTGGTGTACTTCGAGGGCGCGCGGCGCGAGCGCGCCGACGCCGAGCGCCTGGGGCTGGCGTGACAATTCAGCCCGGCCCGTAACGACTTCGCTAAAGGACGGGCGCAGCGGGCGAATCCGTCGGGGCCGGGACCTACGCTGGGCCCATGCTCGACTCTTCCGCGCTCGCGCGCGAGCCCACTCGTCCAGCCGGTCCAGCCGGGACCCCGGAGCTGGCGCTCGTGCCAGGTGGGGCCGAGACGGAGCCTGGAGCAGACAGGCGGCTTGAGGTCCCGGCCTACGACCTCGCCGCTGCGCTGAGCCTCGAGCAAGAGCTGGGCGTCAGCCACGCGCTCGCCCAGATCCTCGTCCGCCGCGGCTATGGTGACCCGGAGGTGGCGGGGTCCTTCCTGCGCGGGGCCGAGGAGTACGAGCCGAGTGCGTTTCAGGGGATCGACGTGGCGCTCGCGATGATCCGCGCGCGCATCGCCGATCACGCCCGGATCACGGTTCACGGCGACTATGACGTGGACGGCGTCTGCTCCACCGCGATCATGGTCAGAGCCTTGCGCTCGCTCGGCGCGAACGTCGACTGGTACCTCCCGAGCCGGATCGAGGACGGCTACGGCCTCTCGGCGGCGACGATCGAGCGGCTGGCCGCACGCGGGACACGCCTGCTGATCACCGTCGACTGTGGCATCACCGCGGTCGATGAGGTCGCGGCGGCGCGTGCGGCCGGTCTCGATGTCGTGGTCACCGACCACCACACCGCGCGCGCGGACGGCGAGCTCCCGGATTGCCCGATCATCCACCCGGGCCTCGGCGCGTACCCGTGCCCCGACCTGTGCGGCTCGGGTGTCGCCTTCAAGCTCGCCACCGCGCTCGGCGCGGATACGGTCGCGGACGATCTCGAGCTCGTTGCCCTGGCAACCGTCGCCGACGTGGTGCCGCTGCTTGGCGAGAACCGGCGGCTGGTCCGCGAGGGGCTGGGCGCGCTGGCGAGGACGGGCAAGCCGGGGCTCCGCGCATTGATGACCGTCTCGCGCGTCGATCCGAGCGCACTCGACGCCCACACGCTGGCCTTTCGGCTCGCACCGAGGATCAACGCCGCCGGGCGCCTCCGGCGTCCCGACGCCGGACTCGAGCTGCTCCTGACCACGGATCCCGAACGAGCCCGCGAGATCGCCGAGGAGCTCGATGCGGTGAACGCGGAGCGCCGGGCGGTCGAGCAGCGGATGCTGTGGGACGTCGAAGCGCAGGTGGCCGCGCTGGGTGAGCGGAGCGCCTATGTGCTCGCGGGCGAGGACTGGCATCCCGGCGTGATCGGGATCGTGGCCTCGCGCATCGCCGAACGCCATCACCGTCCGGCGATCCTGATCGCGATGGACGGCGATCTCGGCACGGGCTCCGGCCGGAGCATCGCCGGGTTCGATCTGCTCGGCGCACTCCACGTCGCTGCCGGCCATCTCGAACGCTACGGCGGTCACCGGGCTGCCGCCGGGATGAACCTAAGGCGCGAGTGCCTCGAGCCGTTGCGCGAGGCGTTCGAGGCTCACGCGGCCCGGACACTGACACCGGAGCTGTTGCAGCCGCGGGAGCGGATCGACGCAGTCGTCTCAGGTGCTGAGCTCGGCCTGGCGCTGGCCGAGGAGCTGCTGGCGCTCGAACCGTGCGGGATGGGCAATCCATCGCCTCGGCTGCTCGTGCCGGGTGCCCGCTTTCACGATCTGCGCTCGATGGGCGAGGGGCGGCATGCTCGCTTCTCGGTCAGCTCCGGCGGTGCCAGGGCACAGGCGGTCTCATTCGGCTGCGACGGGCGACTCGGCGTCGATCTCGCGTCGGCTGTCGATGCCAGCTTCAAGCTCGAGCGCAACGTATGGAACGGCGCCGTCGCGCCGCGGCTGGTACTGCGCCACGCCGAGCCGTGCGGCTCCAGCGGGATCGAAGTGCTCGGCGAGCCGCTCGATTACCTCGGGGCGGTGCTCGCGGCGCTCGAGGATCCGCCGCCGGCGGGCGAGGATTTGATGCCGGCGCCCGAGGGTTCGATGCCCCGGAGCGGCGAGCAGACTCGGACCCTGCTCGATCGCCGCGGCGAGAGCCCGCTCGCCGTGATCCGCGACGCGCTCGCCGGTGGCGGCCACGTTCTGGGCGTCTGCGCAGATGTTCCACGGCGGCTCGGCGGGCTGAGCCAGCGGATCGGGGGTTTCGCCCTCGTCTCGTATCACGCGCTCGAGTGCCAGCCGTCACTCGCCGCCTCGTATCTGCACCTGGTCGCGCTGGACCCGCCGTCCGCCGGCGCCGCCCGGGGCCGCCTGGTCGCTGGTCCGGGTTTCACCCACCTGGCCTGGGGCGAGGCTGAGCTACGCTTTGCTGAGCAGATGCACGAGCTGGAGTACGGTCTCCGCGCTTCACTCGCCTCCCTCTACCGTGGTCTCAGCCAACGGGAGCGGGTGTCCGGCGAGGAGCTCGAGCACCTGCTTCGCGGGGAAGGTCCGTACGGTCGACCGGCACGTTTGGCGGGCAGGCTGGTAAGGGTTCTCGCGGAGCTTGGGCTCGTCAGCCTCGATCGGGATCTGCCCGCCCTCGCGATTGCGGGCCGGGCGCCAACGGAGCTCGATCGCTCGCCGTCGTACAGGGCGTACGCCAAGCGGTATGAGGATGGAACCAGATTTCTGAGCAGCGCAAATCACCGACCAAGCGCCTGAGGCGGAGCTCACCCCGGGCCAAGGCCCCTGCCGAGACCCGATCCGCCGCCGCGCTCGAGTCGAGCGCGGTCGGCGACGGTGGCCGGGCCGTGCTCGCCGGCCGGCGGACTCCGGTCGATCAGGTCACCGATCAGAGCCGGCGGGCGGTGATCGAGCGGGCCGAGATCTCCGAGGACGAGCGGCGGCTGCTCGGTGACCTGTTCGCGATCGTCGAGGAACACGCCGAGCACTCCGCCGCAGTGATCGATCGTGACCGCGTCGAGGATGCGTTCGTCTTCGCCTGCGTTCACCACGCCGACCAGCGGCGCAAATCGGGTGAGGACTTCATCAACCACCCCGTCGGGGTGGCGCGGATCTGCGCGGGCATGCGGCTCGACACCGAGACCCTGTGCGCGGCGCTGCTGCACGACACCGTCGAAGACACGAGCGCCTCGCTGGAGGAGGTCTCACAGGCCTTCGGCGAGGAGATCGCCGGGCTCGTCGACGGCGTCACCAAGCTGACCGGGCTCACGTTCCAGTCACGGGACGAGGCCCAGGCCGAGAACTACCGCAAGATGATGGTCGCGATGGCCACCGACGTCCGAGTGATCCTGATCAAGCTCGCCGATCGGCTGCACAACATGCGCACGATCGGGGCGCTGGCGAAGCAGAAGCAGATCGACAAGTCGCGGGAGACGCTGGACATCTACGCCCCGATCGCTCATCGCCTCGGGATTCACGCGATCAAGTGGGAGCTCGAAGACCTCGCGTTCCAGACCCTCCACCCGCGCAAGTACAGCGACATCAAGGATCTCGTCGCCCAGCAGCGAGCGGAGCGCGAGCAGTACGTCTCTGAGGCCGGCGCGATCGTCGCCGACTCGCTCGCCGCGGTTGGGATCCATGCCCAGATCGCGGGCCGCGCCAAGCACTTCTACTCGATCTACTCGAAGATGACCAAGAAGGGTCGCGAGTTCAACGAGATCTATGACCTGACTGCGATGCGAGTGATCGTCGACTCGGTCAAGGACACCTACGGTGCAGTTGGAGTGATCCACTCGCTGTGGAAGCCGTTGCCGGGACGGTTCAAGGACTTCATCGCGATGCCGAAGTTCAACATGTACCAGTCGCTCCATACGACCGTGATCGGACCCGAGGGCCGGCCGCTCGAGATCCAGATCCGCACGCGCGAGATGCACGATCTGGCCGAATTCGGGATCGCGGCTCACTGGATGTACAAGGGCGACGCGGGACCGAACGTGTCGACGGGCCCGAACGGCTCTCCCGGCGTGCGCGACCCCGACGGCAAGCTCAAGTGGTTGCGCTCGCTGCTGGACTGGCAGCAGGACCTGTCCGACCCCGGCGAGTTCATGGAGACGCTGAAGGTCGACCTGTTCGAGGACGAAGTATTCGTGTTTACGCCGAAGGGCGAGGTCAAATCGCTCGCCGCGGGCGCGACGCCGCTCGACTTCGCCTACGAGATTCACACCGACGTGGGGCACCGTTGCGTCGGGGCAAAGGTCAACGGCAAGATCGTTCCGCTGTCCTACCAGCTGCACTCGGGCGACATCGTCGAGGTCCTGACCTCCAAGCGCGAGCGGGGTCCGTCGCGTGACTGGCTCGCGGTCGTCAAGACGACCCGGGCCCGGAACAAGATCAAGGCCTGGTTCAAGGCCGAGTCGCGACGAGACACCGAGCACACGGGTCGTGATCTGCTGCAGGAGCACCTGAAGAAGCAGGGTCTGCCGGCGCAGAAGCTCGTCGGGTCGCCGTTGCTCGCGGACGTGATCCGCGAGATGGGGTTCCGCAAGGCCGACGACTTCTACATCGCGCTCGGCGCCGCCAAGATCTCCCCGAAGGTCGTCGTCAACAAGGTGATGCAGCACCTGAAGCAGGGCGAGACCGCCGAGACCGAGCAGACCGCGACCAACGACCTGCTCCAGACTCGCCGAGGCCGAGCGAGGCGGGCCGAGTCCTCATCGCGATACGGCATCAGCGTCCAGGGAATCGATGAGGTGATGCTGCGCCTGGCCAAGTGCTGCCGCCCGGTTCCGGGCGACGGGATCGTCGGCTACATCTCGCTCGGGCGGGGGATCACCATCCATCGCGAGGACTGCCCCAACGTGACCGTGTTGAAGAAGGACCCGGATCGCTTCACCGAGGTTGCGTGGGATGGCGATGCCGACACCTCTTTCCGAGTCGAGATCGAGGTCGACGGCTGGGATCGTCACCGGCTGCTCGAGGACATGTCGCGGACCTTCGCCGAGGCGGGGATCAACATCCTCGACGCCCACTGCGCGGTCAACCACCCGATGGTCAAGAAC
>DATCNP010000096.1:0-15492 GCA_036565205.1 Solirubrobacteraceae bacterium
GTGTAGAGGACCACTGCGGGACCGCGGTGAGGGTCTGGCCCTCGGCCGTCGGGCCGGCGATCACCGGCGTCACGAGGAACGGGAAGACGGGGAGCGTGGGCCGTGAGGTGCCCGTATTGTCTACGACCTCGATTACGGAGCGAACGTCGTCGGGGAGCAGCGTGTAGGCCGTGGACTGGGGCGCAGTGGCGATCTGAATACAGCTGGCTGAGTTGGGGGCGCAGCGCTCCCAATTGATGAACGAGGGGCTCGGGTCGCCCGAATACGTGAGCGTCTGGCCCTCCTGAGGGGTCCCGGACACCGATGGGGCCGCCATCGCCACAGCCGGCAGCGCCCCAATCGCACCCAACACGGCCACGAGAGCCGGCCACGACCACCGCGAACGCAGTCGACCGAACAGATGAATCGACCCGTGCGTCATCAAACGGAGGCGAAAACTACTAGATGTGCTGCCGTGAGGGATATGATGTTCGTGCTTCGGTGCAGAGCCGGCGCGGGCGACACCAAAAAAGGTTCAAGGGGAAGCGAACTTTGACGTCGGGCTCAATCTCACAACGCAGTCTCGATGCCGTTCCGTCCACCGGCTGGCGCCGGGATCTGCGGTTCGCCAGCCGGCGCGCTCGGGTGGCGCTCCTGTCCGTGATCCTGGTCCTGGCGGCCGGGGTGGCGCTCCTGCTGAGCGGCCACGGAACTCCCGCAGTGGCCCGCAGCGCTCCGGCCAATCCCGCCGCCGGCTCCTCCGCAACGGCGGTGGGGATCGTCAGCGTCGCGCCGGTCGGGACGCTTCCGGCGATGAAGCTCCGCGCCAAGCCGCGTCGGCACGCAGCGGCCCCGGCTCGGGCGAGCTCGCCGCCGCCCTTCATCCCGACCGCCGCGCCGGCCAAGCCCGCGGCGCCGGCTCTGATACCGGCTCCCACCGCCCCGGCTCCGACCGCCCCGGCTCCGAGTGCCCCGGCTCCGAGCGCCCCGGCTCCCAGCGCCCAAGCCCCGGCCCCGCCGAGTCCCAAGCCAACCCCGGCGCCGTCGAGTCCCAAGCCGGCACCGTCTGGATCGGGCGGATCTACCGGAACAACGGTTACCGGCGGCGGCTAGTTGTACTTCCGAGTGCTACTGGACCTGATAGCCGAGCGCCCGTAGCCGCGCAAACGCTGAGCTGAGGGCCGCGTTTGCGTTACTGATCTTGGTGCTCGCCGCGACGTAGGCCGGCCCATCGCCGCGGCTCACCGCTTGACCGAGCGCCGCATAGGCGCTACCGATCACGCGGATAGTCGAAGCGACCGAGGCGTTTGCCTGGGCCGCCGATCCCGCGTCGAGTGCCTCAATCCCTGCCGCGGCCTCGCGGTGGGCTGCCGCGAGCGTCGCGGCAGCAGCAGCCTGCGCCTGCGGGCTGCTGGCAGTGCTGAGGCGGTGGGTCGCGCTGACTCGGACAGCATCCAGCTTGCGAATCACCGCCGTGAAGGCGGCGGCGTAGGACGGCTGCGGATTGGCGGCAACCGCGCCGGACGTGAGCGTGGCCGCGCTCAGCTCTTGCTCGCAGCGGGCGACAAGCGGAAAGCGAGGCTGGTGATTCACGCAGACGGCGAACACGGTGCCCGCCGTGGTGGGCAGCGTGTACACAACCTCCGAGGCGCCCCCGACGCTTGGAGTCAGGTCCAGGTACCGGTAGTAGCGGGCGCCGCCGAGCATCACAAGATCCGGAGCGGGGGTTCCTGAGACCGTCGCGCTCAGCTGCGGCGGAAGAGTGCCACCGGCGGTGGCTGCTCGCCCGACGATCAGCGTTCCCGAGGCGTCGGGGCTCGTGCGTAGGACCACGCCGTCGACGAGGCCGAGGGCGGCCGCGGCGGTTGGCGCCGCACGCGTCCACCCGTGAGATACGGGGAGCTCGAGCACGCCGGCGGTAACCCGCGAGGCAGAGATCCGTCTCGGACGGTGACCCCCACCGGCGGTGAGGAGGGCGGCTACGCCGAGGGCCGTCGCCGCCAGAGCCGCGCCGAGGCCGACTAGCAACGCTCGCAGCCGAGCGGGCCGTCGTAGACGCCCGGTCCTGGGTCGAGTAAGGCGGCGCGGGCTGAGGCGCGGGCCGCGACGTGCCTTGATCCGAGCGGTCCGCGGGCGCTTGGCCCGGTCGGAGCGGCCCGGCTTGACGGCGTGGTCCCTCGTCGGCTCGGGCCTGCGCGGCGTGATGTTCTGGGACTGGGATGGCGGGGTCCTGCGCGGATCGCGAGGGTTGGCGCGCAGCGCGAGCACCGGCAGCTCACGCTGGCGTCGCGTCAGTCGCGGTCGGCGCGCGACCTGCTCCGAGCGTGCGTTGGCAGCCTCAGATCGAGCCGCAACCCCGGACCGTGCGGCTACCTCAGACCGCGCAGCCGGGCGCCGATCCTCGGCGTCGAACACCGAAGCTGGCCTCGCCGTCGGAGCTCCAAGCTGCTGTTCACGCCGTATGCGCGCGCGGCGGGGCTTCCCGTTCCCGAGGGCGTCTCTGCCGCGCTTGACCAGCACCGGCCCGTGGTCTTCTCCGATCCCGCGCAGGATCCACGCGCGGCGCCACGCGGAGTACCGGAACAGCGGTCGGAGCCCCCACACGACCAATGTGGGGACTGCTCGGCGCTGTCGCGGGGTCGTGCGGCGCGTGGTGTTTGTTAGCAAGTGGCCCAGGATAGCCTGCGGGGGCCGAGTTGGGGGACGTTACTCCCGCCGCCGAGGCGGAGACTCCCGGTCCGCATTGCGGTTTCTCACCGACCCGGTCTGTGATTGCTACCTGTGGCCGTCGGCGCGCTGTCCGGCCCGCGCTGATCCCGGCCCCCAGTGCCCCGACACTAGACTGCGGCCCGACCGTGAGCAAGCGCCTCCGAGAAAGCGCCGCCGACTGGTTGATGGTGCTCGGGGCGGCGACGCTCGTGCTGTCGCTGTTCGCCACCTGGTCGCATCAGTTCTCGGCGGCGTTTCTCGCTCGGTGGGGCGGCACCGGCCTGCTCGCGGATGTTCCGCGCGACCCAACGGCGTGGCAGGTCTACTCGATTGCCGACGTGCTGCTCGCGCTCCTCGCTGCCGGGCTGGTGGCGATCGCGCTCGCCGGAAGGCCTCGAGCGCGAATCGTGATGCTGCTCGCGCTGGCCGTCGGAGTCGCGTTCACGCTCTACGCGCTGAGTCACCCGCCCACCAACGGCGTGACAGTGTTCGACCCCCGCCTCTCCGGCTACGTGCCCAACTCGCCCCAGGCCGGGTTCGGGGAGACGCTTGCCCTCGCCGGCCTCGGCTGCGGGCTCGCCGGCGTGCTGTTGGCCTTCACCGCGGACTGACCGCCGGACGTGACTTCTATCCTCGGTGGGAGATGTCGATCACCCCTGCCGACAAGCGCCGCGAGCTCCCGGATGAGCCTGGCGTCTACCTGTTCCGCGATCAGCCCGGCAAGGTGATCTACGTCGGAAAGGCGAAGTCGATCCGCAAGCGAGTCGCCTCGCACTTCGGCAACCCGAGCACCCGCGCGGGTCGGGACCTGGTGCCGATGATCGACCAGATCGAGTCGCTGATCGTCCACACCGAGGCTGAGGCGCTGCTGGCCGAGCAGAACTTCATCAAGCAGTACAAGCCGCGCTTCAACATCCGCCTGCGGGACGACAAGTCCTATCCGTACATCGCGATCTCGCTCGACGAGGACTTCCCGCGGGTCTACTTCACGCGTGAGCGCCACCGTCGCGATCGCGCCTACTTCGGCCCGTACAGCAATGCCAAGCGCGTGCGCTCGACGCTCGACGTGCTCGGCAAGGTGTTCATGTTCCGCTCCTGCGAAGGGCCCGAGCCCGGTCGCCGCAGCGGATCGCCCTGCCTGGACTACTACATCAAGCGCTGTGAGGCGCCATGTGTCGGCTACGTCGACCGCGAGGGCTACAGGCGGGCGATCGACGGCGTGATCGCGTTCCTTTCCGGCCGCTACAAGGAGATCGAGCAGAGCCTCGAGTACGAGATGAACCTCGCCTCGGCCGAGCAGCGCTTCGAGGATGCCGCCCGGGAGCGCAACCGGCTCCGAGCCGTCCGGTCGTTGCTCGAGCGTCAGCGCGTGGCTCACGATGGCGCGGGATCGATGGACGCGATCGCCGTAGCGACAGGCGAAGGCGAGGCCAACGCCCAGGTTTTCCAGATCCGCGACGGTGTGCTGTCAGATCGGCAGAGCTTCTACCTCGACAACGCGGCCGAAGCCAGCCTGGGCGAGGTCGCCGAGGCGTTCATCCTCCAGTACTACGCCAGCGCGATGTCAGTGCCGCCCCTGCTGGTCGTCCAGCGCGAGCTCGGCCCGGTCCCCGGTCTGGCCGAGGCGCTCTCGGCGCGACGCGGAGGGACGGTCGAGATTCGCCCGGCGGAGCGGGGTGACAAGCGCCGCATCCTGGAGCTCGCGGAGCGCAACGCCAGACTCGCGATCGACCAGGAGAAGCTTCGCTCCGAGCGCAGCCGCCAGCAGCGCGTCGAAGCGCTCGACGGGCTCCAGCGGGCACTTGGCCTGGACGTGATCCCGCTGCGGATCGAGTGCTTCGACATTTCCACGCTGATGGGTACGAACACGGTCGCGTCAATGGTCGTGTTCGAGGGCGGCGCGCCGAAGAAGTCCGACTACCGGCGCTTCAAGGTGTTCTCGGTCGGCGACGGTGCGGTCAACGGCACGAACGGCGGCCCGGATGACTTCGCCGCGATGGAGGAGGTGCTCGGCCGGCGCCTGAGCCGGTGGGAGCAGCAGCGCGATGTCTCACCGCACGACAAGGACTACGACCCGAGCTTCGCGGCGCTTCCGAACCTCGTCGTGATCGACGGCGGCAAAGGCCAGCTTACGGCCGGCCTGCGGGCGCTGGCCGGCTTCCGCGAGCGAGGGGTGGTCGTCGTCTCGCTGGCCAAGCGGATCGAGGAAGTGTTCATCCCCGGGGTCGCAGCGCCCTTGCGTCTCGCCCACGACACGCCGGAGCTCCAGCTGCTGCAGCGAGTTCGCGACGAGGCCCACCGATTCGCCATCACGCACCACCGGATCAGGCGCGACCGCGCGATGACGGCGTCGGTGCTCGACGGCCTGACTGGCGTGGGACCGGCACGCAAGCGCGCGCTGCTGGCCCATTTCGGCTCGCCGGATGCGATCCTCAGCGCATCACGGGAGGAGCTCGAGGCGGTCCCGGGACTGCCGGGAAAGCTCGCCCGCGACGTGTACCGCGAGCTTCACCGTACCGGCGTCTAGCGTCGGTCTACTTCGTCAGCAGGACCGCGCTCGCCGGGGGTACGTCGATCGAGTAGCTGCCGGCGACGGGATCGATCGGGGTGGTGAGCTCCGGACCCGGGAGCGAGCCGGTCGTGGTCTCGGGCCCGAACGTCTGGCCGCCGAGTGTCACGCCGGTGGTGGCGTCGACGCTCGGGGCCAGCAGCGACTCGAGTGAGCCCTCGCTCTGCGTGCCCGGTAGCTGCAGCTGGACGGTGTGGGCGGCCGCGGAGTCCTTGTTGATCACCACGACCCGGGTCTTGCCGTCCAGGCCGGCGGTCGCCCACACCTTGACCGGGCCGCCGGGCGCGGCGACTGACAGAAGCCTCGCGCCGGGCGGAAACGCGCGGTCGAACAGCAGCAGCCCGTAATAGTCCGGACGGACGAAGGCCTGAGACTCGCCGCTGGCGTTCTGGCTGAAGGTGAAGAGCTCGTATGCCGCGCCGGGGAGGCTGTGCACGTTGACGCCGTCAACGCCGGCCTTGGCCATGTTGAACAGCGCGTCGACGATCCACAGCGCGGAGGCGAACGTGTCGCTGACGCCGGCCCTTCCCTGGCAGGAGGCGGAGTTCATCTCGCCGACCCTGAATTTGACGTGATGCGCGTGCGCCACCGACGCAAACCGGGCGACTGGCGCCGCGAGGCCAGCCGCCGAGCGGTCGGCGAGCAGCGCCGGGATCGTCGGAAAGCTCGAAGACTTCGGGTCCGTCGCGCAGCTGCGGAGCGGGTACCGGTGGTAGGTGACGATGCCCAGCCCCCGCTGAGTCGAGAGGAAGTGCCCCAGCGCGACCATCCATTTCGGGCCCGAGAGCGCCGGACCGGCGACTGCGATGCGTGGCAGCGCGGCGCGAAATCGCGTGTAGTCACTGATCAGCGAACCGAGGTTGTAGCCGTGGCCCCGGGCGCGGGCGGCGTGTCCACGCCGGTCGCGATACCAGAAGAACGCCGGATAGAGGTCGGGCTCGTTTCCGATTTCGAATGCCGAGATGAACCTGCGGCCGATCCCCTCCAGAAACGCCCGCGCCTCGGCGGCCGCGAACGACGGTCGCCCCGCGGCGAGGTTCAGGTCCAGGATCAGCTTCGCGCCCAGCGTGGACGCGAGCGCCTGGGTCGTTCGCAGCCATCCGTCGTTCAGGCGGTAGCTGATCCCGCCTGGCGGGACCACCCCGGGAATCGGCCACCAGGTTGCGTCTGCGCTGTCGCCCCCGATCCTGATCACCGGCGTCTGTCCGGGCGCGAGCTGGCGGAGCAGTTGCACGAACACCGGGTCGACCGTGCGCGGATCGCGTCCGGTGTAGAGGTGCAGCGCCTTGTACTCGAGCGATACGCCGACGAACCCCCGCGCCAGCGCCTGACCGTGCTCGGTGCTGGAGACGTTCACGGCGAGCGGCGCGTCGGCCGCTACGGCCCGCGGCCGGCTCTGCGCGAGGGAGGAGCCGGATAGCAAGAGTACGAGCGCCGCCGCTGTGCCGAGGCGGTGCACGGGCCAATCGTGGCACAACCGCGCCGGACAGGTGCCGCGCCCGTCCGCGCTCGCCGTCAAGCTTTGCCCAATGGAGACGTCTGCTCTTACCGACCTCGTCGTGATCACGGGTTTCTCGGGAGCCGGCAAGTCGACCGCGATGGCCGCCTTCGAGGACGAGGGGTACTTCTGCGTCGACAACCTTCCTTCGGAGATGATCGGCTCGTTGATCGAGCTGTTCATGCACGCCGGCTCCAAGGTCGCGCGCGCAGCGGTGGTCTCCGACGTCCGCGGAGGTAGTTACTTCGAGGGCCTTGCGGCCAGACTCGACAGCCTGCGGGCGAGCGGAGTCAAGCACCGCGTGCTGTTCCTGACCGCCGACGTGCAGGCGCTGCAGACCCGGTACAAGGAGACCCGCCGCCGCCATCCGCTGGCCCCAAGGGGAAGCGTGGCCGAGGGGATCGCCCGTGAGGGCGAGCTCCTCGCGCCGTTGCGCGAACGCGCGGACGTGGTGATCGACACGACCGGGCTGACCGCCGCGATGCTCCGCCGCAAGCTTGCGGACGAGCTGCTGCCTTCGGGCACCCGGGGCCGGCTCGTGGTCACGTTCCAGAGCTTCGGCTTCAAGCACGGGCCAGCGCGTGACCCGGACCTGATGCTCGACGTCCGCTTCCTCCCCAACCCCCACTACGAGCCCGAACTGCGAGCGCTGACCGGCGACGACGAGCGCGTGGTGGAGTTCATCAACCGCGACGGCGAGCTGGACGCGTTCTACGAGCGCCTGCACCCCCTACTCGACTACCTCCTGCCCCAGTACTTGGCCGAGGGCAAGGCCCACCTGGTGCTCGCGATCGGCTGCACCGGCGGCCGTCATCGCTCGGTGGCGATCGCCGAGCATCTTGCCGAGCGCTACCGCGGAAACAGGGAGTACCTGGTCGAGGTCGTGCACCGCGACGTGACGCGCCCGGCATGATCGACCACGTCGGCTTCGAGGTCTCTGCCCTCGCTCGATCGGCCGCGTTCTACGATGCTGTGTTTCATGCCCTCGGCGCCCGGCGGATGGTGGATTCCGAGCACGCGATCGCGTACGGCACGACCGGCCCGGAGTTGTGGATAGTGGTTCGTGGGCGCGCTCCAGCTCCGGGCTACGGCCACATCGCGCTGCTGGCCAGCGGCAAGGCGGCGGTCGACGCCGCCTACGCCGGCGGGCTCGCCAACGGCGGCACCGACGACGGGCCCCCAGGCCAGCGTCCGCAGTACGGCCGCCGGTACTACGCGGCCTACATGAGGGATCCCGACGGATTGCGGGTAGAAGTCACCTCGAGACGGTGATCGAAACCTCGGCGGGCTTCGCAAGCGGCCCGGTTAGGTAGCCTGTCGCAAGCCGACCCACGGGAGCCGCCCGCGCGTCGGCATTCGTCTTTGCGCCGCGCACGAAAGGGAGGGACATTCGAATGTCGGTAAGGGTCGGGATCAACGGCTTCGGGCGGATCGGGCGCAACGTGTTCCGTGCCGCTCAGGAGCGAGGCGCCGACATCGAGTGGCTCGCGGTCAACGATCTCGTCGATCCGAAGACGATCGCCCACCTGCTCAAGTACGACTCGACATACGGGCCGTTCCCGGGTGAGGTGGAGGCCACCGACACCGGCCTGCGCGTCGACGGCAAGGAGATCCGTGTGCTCGCCGAGCGCGACCCCGGGGCGCTCCCGTGGTCCGAGCTCGGCGCCGACGTGGTGATCGAGTCGACGGGTCTGTTCACCGATCGCGAGAACTCCTCAAAGCACCTCGACGCCGGCGCGAAGAAGGTCGTGATCTCGGCTCCGGCCACGGATCCCGATGTGACAGTTGTGCTCGGGGTGAACTTCGATCAGACCTACGACCGCGACCAGCACCAAGTGATCTCGAACGCCTCGTGCACGACCAACTGCCTGGCTCCGGTGGCCAAGGTGCTCCACGACACGATCGGGATCAAGCACGGGCTGATGACCACGATCCACGCCTACACCGCCGACCAACGCCTCCAGGACATGCCGCACAAGGATCTTCGCCGTGCTCGCGCCGCCGCGGTCAACCTGATCCCGGCCTCGACCGGTGCCGCGAAGGCGATCGGGCTCGTGATCCCGGAGCTCAACGGCAAGCTCCACGGATTCGCAGTACGTGCGCCGCTGCCCACGGGAAGCGTCGTCGATCTGACGATCGAGGCAAACCGCGAGACGACCGTCGAAGAGGTCAACGCCGCGCTCCAGCAGGCCGCGGGTAGCGGGCCGATGGAAGGCCTGCTCACCTATACCGAGGACCCGATCGTCTCCTCGGACATCATCAAGAACCCGGCCTCCGCGATCGTCGACTCCCAGCTCACGGTGGTGATGGACGGCACGATGGTCAAGGTTGTCGCCTGGTACGACAACGAGTGGGGCTACTCGAACCGTGTCGGTGACCTGGTCCAGCAGCTCCTGTGAGGAAACTTCGCGACCTCGGCGATCTCGCCGGCAAGCGAGTGCTCGTGCGGGTCGACTTCAACGTCCCGCTGCACGACGGCGCGGTCGCCGACGACACGCGGATCGTCGCCGCGCTTCCGACGATCGAGGCGCTCCGCGAGCGCGGCGCCGCGCTTGTGCTCGCCGCCCACCTCGGTCGGCCGCAGGACCGCGAGCCCGAGCTGTCCCTCGCTCCGGTCGCCGAGCGCCTCTCGGAGCTGACCGCGGCCAACGTCACGCTCGCCCGGGGGGTCGTCGGGGAGGAGGTGCAGGAGCAGGCGCGGGCGCTGAAGCCCCAGGACATCCTGCTGCTCGAGAACGTGCGCTACGAGCCCGGCGAGACCAAGAACGACGAGCAGTTCGCCGCCGCCCTGGCGGAGCTCGCCGACGCCTACGTCAACGACGCGTTCGGCGCCGCCCACCGTGCCCACGCCTCGACCGAGGGCGTCGCGCACGTGCTGCCCGACCGGGCCGCGGGACTGCTGCTCGAGCGCGAGCTCTCGGCGTTGGGCGGGCTGCTCGACGATCCTGCCCGGCCGCTCGTGGCGGTGCTGGGCGGCGCCAAGGTGACAGACAAGATCGGCGTGATCGAGCGCTTCCAGGAGCTCGCCGACGCGATCCTGATCGGCGGCGCGATGTGCTTCCCGTTCCTCGCCGCCGAGGGGCACGCGGTCGGAGATTCCCTGTGTGAGTCCGAAGACGTGGAGCTCGCCAAGCGCGCGCTCGAGCGGAGCGAGGGCGCCCGGGCCACGCTGGAGCTGCCCGTCGACCTGATCATCGCGCCACGGCTCGACGCCGACGTTGAGGCCAGCCGGCTCGACGGCGTCGACGTGCCCGATGGGATGATGGGCCTCGACATCGGCCCGGCCACGGCCGAGGCCTACGCCTCGCACGTGGCCTCGGCCGGAACCGTGTTCTGGAACGGGCCGATGGGCGCGTTCGAGGTCGAGCCGTTTGCGGCCGGCACGCGTGCCGTGGCTGAGGCCGTGGCGGCGGCCCCGGGGAGCACGGTCGTGGGCGGCGGGGACTCGGTCGCCGCGCTGCAGCGATTCGGGCTCGCCGAGCAGGTCACACATCTCTCGACCGGCGGCGGCGCGTCGCTCGAGCTGCTCGAGGGCAAGTCGCTTCCCGGCGTCGAGGCACTGGCATGAGTGCGCCAGGCGCGGGCGGCCGGCGTAAGCCATTGATCGCCGGCAATTGGAAGATGCACAAGACGATCGCCGAGGCTGAGGCATTCATCCAGGTGCTGCTCCCGCGCGTCTCGGCCGCCGATCGCGTCGACGTCGCGATCTGCCCGTCCTTCCTGGCGATCCAGGCGATGGTCGACTCGACGCGGGGGTCCCGCGTCGAGGTCTATGCCCAGAACATGCACCACGCGGCGCAGGGCGCGTTCACGGGCGAGGTCTCGCCCGCGATGCTGACGGAGGTCGGCGCTCACGGCGTCGTTCTCGGGCATTCCGAGCGCCGAGAGCTGTTCGCGGAGACCGATCGCGCCCTGCATCTGAAGGTGCCTGCCGCGCTCGAGGCGGGGCTGCTGCCGGTCCTGTGCGTCGGCGAGACCGAGGAGGAGCGTGAGCGCGGCGACACCGAGCGAAAGCTCCGACACCAGGTGCAGGAGGCGCTCCAGCGCGTCGACACTGAACGCCTCGGCGACGTCGTGATCGCCTACGAGCCGATCTGGGCGATCGGCACCGGGCAGGTGGCGAGCGCCGAGCAGGCGCAGGACGCAATCGCCTTCGTGCGCGCGCTCGTCGCCGATCGTTCGCCGGAGCAGGCCTCGCGCACGCGGATTCTCTACGGCGGGAGCGTCAAGCCCGAGAATGCCGCCGAGCTGCTCGCGATGACGGACGTTGATGGGGCGCTTGTCGGCGGCGCCAGCCTCGACCCCGACTCCTTCGCCGCGATCGTCGCCGCGGCGCGCTGATGTCGGTCCCCGACGGCGCGGAAGCCCTTCCCGCGCCGCGGGCGGCTCTGATCATCCTCGATGGCTGGGGCCTCGCGCCGGACGGGCCGGGCAACGCCGTCTCGCTCGCGGGCACACCCGTGTTCGACGAGCTCTGGTCGAGCTATCCCCACACCACACTCACCGCCTGCGGCGAGGCGGTCGGGCTACCCGAGGGCCAGATGGGCAACTCCGAGGTCGGACATCTGAACCTCGGTGCCGGATCGGTTGTCGTGCAGGACCTGACCCGGATCGACGAGGCCGTCAAGAGCGGAACGCTGTCGGAGAACCACGTCCTGCGGGACGCTCTCTCGGGTGCCGACCGCGTGCACCTGATCGGACTCGTGTCGGACGGAGGGGTGCACTCAAGCCTCGAGCATCTGCAGGCGCTGATCGCACTCGCGGCCGAGCTCTCCGTTCCCGATCTCGTGCTGCACGCGTTCACCGACGGCCGAGACACCCTTCCGAAGGGCGGCGCCGGCTTCCTCGAGCAGGTGCAGGAGACGATGGCCGAGGCCGGTGCCGGACGGGTTGGATCCGTCGTCGGCCGTTACTACGCGATGGATCGCGACAACCGCTGGGATCGCATTCAGCTCGCGTACGACCTGCTCGTCCAGGGGCGAGCCGAGCACACGGTCGACAGCGCCGCCGAGGCGGCCCGCGAGGCCTACGAGCGCGACGAGACCGACGAGTTCATCACCCCGACGCTGGTGGGCGAAGAGGCCCGGATCCGCGCCGGGGATGCCGTGCTGGCGTTCAACTTCCGTCCCGACCGGATGCGTGAGATCACCCAGGCGCTCGCTGATCCCGAGTTCGACCAGGTCGACCGCGGCGGCGCGAAGCCAATCGAGCGCTATGTGACGATGACCGAGTACGAGGAGGGCTGGCCCTATCCGGTCGCCTTCCCCCCCGAGCGCCCCGAGACGACGCTCGCCGCCGTGATCGCGCGGCGAGGCGAGCGGCAGCTGCACGTCGCCGAGACCGAGAAGTACCCGCACGTGACGTACTTCTTCAACGGCGGCGAGGAGGACGCGTACGACGGCGAGCGCCGCGAGCTCGTGCCCTCGCCACGCGAGGTCCCAACCTACGACCACAAGCCGGAGATGAGCGCTCCGGAGGCTACGGCGGCGTTTGTGGAGGCCTGGAGAGCCGACGAGCCCCGGTTCGGGATCATCAACTTCGCCAACGCCGACATGGTCGGCCACACAGGCGTGATCGACGCCGCGGTGACGGCGATCGAGACGGTCGATCGCTGCCTCGCCGACGTTGTGCGGGTGGTCCACGACTCTGGCGGAGCGTGCATCGTGACCGCCGACCACGGCAACGCCGACCACATGCTCGAGCCCGACGGAAGTCCGAACACCGCCCATTCGCTCAACCCCGTCCCGCTGATCGTCACCGTCTCGCACCTGAAGCTGCGCGCCGGGGGAGTTCTGGCGGATGTAGCCCCGACGCTGCTCCAATTGCTGGGGATCGAGCAGCCGGAGGCGATGACCGGGAGATCGCTGATCGAGGAGTAGCCGGGCGGGAACGTAAACTTGACCGAGTCTCGACTCCCTCTCGCGCTACTTCGTGTACTTGTTGATCAGGCCCTGGACTGAGTTGATCGCGCTCTGCGCGTCGTTGCCCACGAGCTTCTCGTAGCGAACGATGGTCGACGAGGTGCTGGTCGCGATCACGACCGCGATCACGACCGCGGCGGTGAACAACAGCGCAAGCAACACGAAGAGCCCGAAGCGCCGCGCTCCGCGGCCGCGCGCCTCCCGCGGAGCCTCGGCGACGGCTTGGCGCCGCCGATACTCGGCTGATGGCTGCGCACGTGCGGGTCGGCGCTCGGTCGGTCTCGAGACGGGCGCCTGTGGCGTCAGCCGTCGTGTGCCGGGCGCGGCGGCGGCGATCCGGGTGGCCGCCGTGGGGTCCTCCTCATACGGCAGCACGCGGGTCGCCGCCTTGGTGCCCATATGCCCAGTGGGGCTGTCGGATTGAAACGGCGAGATGCCCTCAGCGCCGGCTCGCAGGGCCTCGGCCAGCGTCGCTGCGTCGGGTGGCCGGCCCTCCTGATCGATCGAGAGCGCGAGCGCGATCACCTCAGCGAGCTCGTGCGGCACCTTGTCGTTCAGCTGATCGAGAGGGACCGGAGCCTCCCGCTGCTGCTTGAGCGTCAGCTCGGAGAGCGAGCTGGCCTCGTAGGGAAGCCGGCCGGAGAGGAGCTGGTAGGCGACCACGCCGAGCGAGTAGAGATCGGCGCGGGGCCCCGCCTCGTCGCCTCGGGCCTGCTCCGGAGACAGATAAGCCGCGGTGCCGAGCACCGATCCCACCTGCGTGATGCTCGACTGGTCGGCGGCCCGGGCGATCCCGAAGTCGGCGAGCTTGACCGCGTCGCCCTCGGCCACGAGCAGGTTCCCCGGCTTGACGTCGCGGTGGATCACGCCGTTGCGGTGGGCGTAATCCAGGCCCCGGCAGGCCTGCGTGACGATCGCCAGTGCCTGAGGCACGTCGAGGTGGCCGCGGTCGCGGAGCAGCTCGGCGCACGAGTTGCCGGCGACGTGCTCCATCACGATGAAGTGCTGATGGTGGCCCTCGTCGAATCCGAAGTCGAACACCTGGACGATGTTGGGGTGCACGAGACGAGCCGCCGCGAGCGCCTCGCGACGAAACCTCGAGACGAACGTCGGGTCGTCGGCGAGGTGTTCGGCCAGCAGCTTGATTGCCACGTAACGCTCGAGGCGGTCGTCGAACGCCAGGTGGACGGTCGACATCCCTCCGACTCCGAGTCGTCCTTCGATTCGGTAGCGCCCGGCGATGGTGGTCGTGCCTGTCATTGTCCGTTGGGGGTGGTCCCGCCCCCGCCTCCAAGTCCGGTTCCGCCGTTGCTGGGCGTGGAAGAAGTACCCGATCCGCTGGGTGTGGTTGCAGAGCTCGAGCTCGAGCTGGAGCTCGAAGATGAGCTCGGAGTCGTTGTCGAGGTGGGCGTGCTGGTCGTCGTGGTGGTCGTGCTGCTCGACGAGGAGCTCGAGCTGCTCGAAGTGGTGGTGTTGCGGCACTCCTGGAGGGAGAGCGACTGGACCGTTTGCGCGTCCTGTCCGAGGTTGCTCCGAAGGGTCGGCGAGACGCTTGCAGGCAGGCTGACCACTGCGTCGGCGAACTGCTGGGCGAAATTTGCCGCCTGTCCACAGTTCTTTGCCTGCACGGCCTGACTGAGCCGGCTGAGCTGGCTCTGCAGGTTATTGGCGTCGTTGACGGCCAGCAGCCCTGTCCCGCCACCGCACGCGACGACGAATGAGGCAGCGAAGCCGAGCCCGCCGGCAAGGAATGCGCGGGACCCTATGCCCATCCGCGCCGACTTTAGAGGCTCGTACGGTTGGCTTGACATTACGTGGCCGGGCTACTGCCCAAACGACAGTCGCTCGGCGAGCGAGTCCGGGAGGCGCGCGGCGCGGATCGCAGCTGCGGCGCCGGCGATGTCGTAATCGGTACGGCGGAGGACCGCTGTCGAGGCCTTGAGGTCGAGCTCCAGCCAGGCTGCTCGCCGGTCCCCGTCGCGGGGCTGGCCCACGCTCCCGGGGTTGATCAGCCACTCGCCGAGCTCGAGGTCGAGTTCTTCGTCGGCGCCGCGCGTCTGTCCGCTGGCCGCCTCGCCGGCTGGCCGCGAGAACGAGAGCGCGACGTGGGAGTGCCCGACGAAGCAGATCCTGTGCTCCTGCACGTCGAGGCACATCTCTGCTTGCAGCGGGGAGAGGACGTACTCCCAGATCGGGTCCCGGGGACTGGCGTGAAACAGCCCGACCTGCTCCTCGAGGTGCTTGGGCTCCAACGAGGCCAGGAACTCTCGCGTCTCCTCGCCGATCGCCTCCTGGGTCCAGCGAGCGGCGAGCGCCGCACCGCGCGAGAACTCCTCGAGCGGAATTGACCCCACGACGCCCAGGTCGTGGTTGCCGGCCAGGCAGATCGCGGCGTGATTGCGGGCGAGCTCGACACAGGCGTCGGGCTCGGCCCCATAGCCGACCAGATCGCCGAGGCACCACATCTCCTCGCACTCGCTTGCCGCGACGTCGTCGAGCACGGCTTCGAAGGCGTGACGGTTGCCGTGGATGTCCGAGACGATGGCGATAGGCATGACTACAGTCTCTCTGGTGAGGGGTCCCGAGCGTCACCGCATGATCGCGTCGACCGCGATTGCGATCGCCGCCGCGGAGGGCGCGAGGCGTCTGCTGACACCGCGGACGGCACCACTCGAGCCCGCTCATGTCGAGATTCGATCGTACTTCTCCGATGCGGAGATCGAGCGTGGGAGGCGCTACGCCCGCCCGCAACGGGCGCTCGGGCTTGGCCGCACGGCGATCGACCTTGCCGCGCTGGTGACGCTCGCGCGGCGCCC
>DATCNP010000097.1:0-8912 GCA_036565205.1 Solirubrobacteraceae bacterium
GCTCGCGGTCGGGCAGGTCGTCGATGTGGACGACCGAGCGCTCGTACCACTCCCCGTAGGGCTTGCGCCGGGCGACGCTCCGCTTGGCCTCCTCGTCGTCGACGATCCGCCCCTCCTCGAGGTCGACGAGGAACAGCTTGCCCGGGGCCAGGCGGCCCTTGCGCTGAACGTGCTCGGGGGCGACGGTGAGCACGCCGGTCTCCGAGGCGAGCACCACATAGCCCTCCGTGTCCTGGATCCAGCGTCCCGGGCGCAGGCCGTTGCGGTCGAGCACGGCGCCGGCCAGATGTCCGTCTGTGAACACGACGGCCGCCGGACCGTCCCACGGCTCCATCAGGCAGGAGTGGAAGTCGTAGAAGCCCTTGACCTCGGGATCGAGATCCTTGCGCGTCCGGTAGGCCTCGGGAACCATCATCATCACGGCGTGCGGAAGCGAGCGGCCGCCGAGCACGAGCAGCTCCAGCACATTGTCGAAGATCGCCGAGTCCGAGCCCCCCTCTCGCACCACCGGCATCACCTTCTCGAGGTCATCGCCGAACAGCTCCGAGGCGAGCTGCGACTCGCGCGCCCGCATCCAGTTGACGTTGCCGCGCAGCGTGTTGACCTCGCCGTTGTGGGCGATCATCCGGTAGGGGTGGGCAAGCTCCCAGCTCGGGAAGGTGTTGGTCGAGAAGCGTGAATGCACGAGCGCGAGCCGCGAGGCGACACGCGGGTCACGCAGGTCGATGAAGTACTGCGGCAGCTGCGGAGCCTTGAGCATCCCCTTGTAGACCAGCGTCCGGCTTGAGAAGCTCGGCATCGAGAGCTCGCACCCGGCCTCGCGCTCGATCAGGCGGCGGATCACGTAGAGCCTGCGCTCGAACGAGTCCTGGTCCTCGATCTCGTCGGCCGCCGCGATGATCACCTGGCGGATCACCGGCGCGGACAGGCGCGCCGTCTCACCGACGTGCCGCTCGTCGACGGGCACGTCGCGCCACCAGATCGCCCGCTGCCCCTCGGCGGCGATCGTCGTCTCGATCAGCTGCTCGAGCTCTGAACGCCGTTCCGGGTCCGTGGGTAGATAGCAGACGCCGACGCCGTAGCGCCCGGGCGGCGGGAGCTCGACCCCGGCCACCGCGCCGCGGATGAACGCGTCGGGGATCTGGAGCAGGATGCCGGCGCCGTCGCCGGTGTTCGGATCGGCGCCCTCAGCGCCACGGTGCTCGAGATTCTCTAGCGCATCGAGCGCCTTCTCGACTACAGCGTGGCTCGCCTCTCCCCAGAGCTTCGCCACCAGCGCGATTCCGCAGGCATCGTGCTCGTTTGCGGGGTCGTAGAGGCCGGTGGCCCCAGGTGGAGCGATCCTGGACATTTATGGTGCCCTCGTTGGCGGTGGCAGACAGGCAGGCAGAACCGGCGCTCAAATCGTACCAGCGGATGCCCTGCTAAACAGGGTCGCGTGAGCTCTCGTGCGCCATCCGTGCTCGCCGCGATCTGCGCTGCGCTGATTCTCGGCGCCGCCGGCTGTGGCGGGGGAAGCTCGTCAAGCTCGACGGCGCCGGCAAGCTCATCCTCGAGCACGACCACGTCGAGTGCGGCGTCGAGTGCGGCGTCGAGCTCGACGCCGAGCACCTCCTCGAGCACGACGAGCACGTCAACGACGGGCGCGTCTCGCCGCCGGGGGCGCCACCACGAGGAGTCCCACTCGTCGACTTCGAGCACGAGCTCCCACACCAGCACCGCTCCGTCGGGCGGAGCGCCAGTGTCGGGCGGCTAGCTCTTGGCCTTGGCGCGAGACTTCGTCGTGCGAGTCCCGCCGCCGTTGCCGCTGCCGGCAGCCTTGGCGCGGGAGGAGCCCTTGGCGCCCGAAGAGCCCTTCGCGCCGGAGGAGGCTCGCTTGCTCGGCTTGGCCGCAGCCGGCTCCTCAGGCTCGTCCTTCATCGCCGCGAGGCTCGCCTCGAGCGCGGCCATCAGATCCGGCGCTGGAGCGGGCTCCTCGGCCTGAGGCTGGACGGCGATCTCCTCGCCGGCGGCCTTGCGCTCGATCAGATCGATCACGCGCTCCCGGTACTCGTCCTTGAATCTGGTCGGGTCGAAGTCGGCCGAAAGCGAGGCGATCAGCTGCTCGGCCATCTTCAGCTCGCGGTCGCTGGCCTCGGCCTCGGACACCGCGTCGAGCTCGTCGAGCCGATCTGGAGCGAGCACCTCGTCGCCGAACAGCATCGTCGACATCGTCATCACGTCCTCGGTCGCCCGCAGCGCGCAGAGCTGCTGCTTGGAGCGCAAAACGACACGCCCGATCGCGACCTTGCCGGCCTCGCGCATCGCGTCGAGCAGCAGCCGGTAGGGCTTGGCGCCGCCGGCGGTCGGAGCCAGGTAGTAGGAGTGGTCGTAGTAGATCGGGTCGATCCCGGCGATGTCCACGAACTCCTCGATGTCGATCGTCTTCGTCGCCTTGGGGTCGAGCGCGTCGAGCTCCTCCGGCTCGATCAGCACGTATCGGTCGGGCGAGAGCTCGTAGCCCTTGACGATGTCCTCGAATGGGACCTCATCGCCGGTCGAGGGATCGACCCGCTTCTGCTTGACGCGAACGCCGGTCTTGCTCGAGAGCTGATGGAAGCGGACGGTCTTGGGCGACGTCGCGCTGTAGAGCTTGACGGGAACGTTGACGAGTCCGAAGCTGATCGCACCGGTCCAGATCGCGCGGGCCATGCCGGCTTGTATATCGCAACTCGACCCTGGGGCAAACCCCTGAGCTGAGTCTTGCTTGCCGCCCGCTCAGCGGTTGACGGTCGACATGTCCGGATAACGGTCGCCGGCGGCGGCCCCGACCGGCGCCGCCTCATCCAGGCGGCGGAGGTCCTCGGGGTCGAGTTCCAGCTCGACCGCGGCGACGTTCTGCTCGAGATATGGCCGCCGCTTGGTCCCCGGGATCGGGACGATGTCCTTGCCCTGCGCCATCACCCAGGCGAGCGCCAGCTGGCCGGGGGTGCAGTCCTTGTCGGCGGCGATCTGCTTGACGCGGCTCACCAGCTCGAGGTTGCGCTCGAGGTTCTCCCCCTGGAAGCGCGGGTTGTTGCGGCGGAAGTCGCCCTGCTCCAGGTCGCCGGCGGTCTCGATGCGGCCGGTCAGGAAACCGCGCCCGAGCGGGCTGTAGGCCACGAGCCCGATTCCGAGCTCGCGGATCGTGGGCAGGACCTCCTCCTCGACGTCCCGGCTCCACAGCGAGTACTCGGTCTGGAGCGCGCTGATCGGATGCACGGCGTGCGCGCGACGGATCGTCGATACGGCAGCTTCGGAGAGGCCCAGGAACCGCACCTTGCCCGCGTCGACGAGCTCGGCCATCGCGCCGACCGTCTCCTCGATCGGAACGTCGGGATCGACGCGATGCTGGTAGTAGAGGTCGATGTAGTCGACGGCCAGGCGCCTGAGCGACGCGTCGCAGGCCTGGTGCACGTACTCCGGACGCCCGTTGACGCCGCGGACCGTCGGGTCCTCGGGGTCCCGGACGATCCCGAACTTGGTCGCCAGCACGACCTCGTCGCGACGATCGGCGATCGCCTCGCCGACGAGCCGCTCGTTGGTATGCGGGCCGTACATGTCCGAGGTGTCGAGCAGCGTGACGCCGCGCTCGAGCGCCAACTGGATCGTGGCCACCGCTTCGCCCTCGTCCGCGCTGCCGTAGAACTCGGACATGCCCATGCAGCCGAGACCCTCTGCCGCGACCGTGAGACCCTGTCCGCCGAGATTGCGTTGCTCCATGCGCCGCCAAGCCTACCCACCTGGCCACGCCGGCAACCCGTCGCCGCGAGGCCGGCAGAAGTCTCACGAAATCGCCCCCCGCGGCGTTATATGAACAAGGTGGACCTCCCCCCTTTTCAAACGCTGCTCGACGCCCACGCGCTCGACGTCTACCGGCTCCTGGTCGCAACCGTCGGGCGCGCCGACGCCGATGACTGCTACCAGGAGACCTGGGTGGCGGCGCTGCGTCACTACCCGCGGCTGCGTGATGACTCGAACCTCCGCAGCTGGATCCTGACCATCGCCCACCGCAAGGCGCTCGACCACTTTCGCGCCCGACGCCGGCAGGCCGTTCCGGTCGCCGAGCCGCCCGAGACGGCGGCGGAGAGCACGGCGACGCCGGCGCCGGCAACGGGCGGCGGGGCGCCGACCGTGGGCTTTGACGACGAGCTCTGGGGCGTGGTGCGCGGACTGCCGGCCAAGCAGCGAACCGCGATCGCCCTGCGGTTCGTCGCCGATGCCGACTACGCGCAGATCTCCTCGGTGATGGGCACGAGCGAGGAGGCAGCACGCCGGAACGTGCACGAAGGACTCAAACGACTGCGAACGGAGTACACGCCATGAGCCAGTGCGAACAGATCGAGAGCGCGCTGCGCGATGCCGCGGCACAGACGGTGGGCACACCCCCTGACGTGAGCGCCGCCGCGGCGGCCGCGGGCGTACTCGACGTTGCCTACGCGACGCTCGAGTCCCCTGTCGGAGAGCTGCTGCTCGCCGCGACGGACGAGGGCCTCGTCAGGGTCGCCTATCTCGACCACGACGAGCAAGCTCGGATCATCGAGGATCTGGCGAGGCGATTGTCCCCGCGGGTGTTGCTGGCGCCTCGCCGGCTCGACGAGACGCGACGCGAGCTCGACGAGTACTTCGCCGGCGGCCGGAGCAGATTCGACCTCCGGCTCGACTGGCGGCTGACCCGCGGCTTCGGACGCCGAGTGCTCGAGGCCACCGCCCGGATTCCCTACGGCGCCGTTTCGAGCTACAAGCAGGTGGCCACCGACGCCGGCAGCCCGCGCGCGACTCGGGCGGCGGGCAACGCCCTCGGAGCCAACCCGCTGCCGATCGTCGTCCCGTGCCACCGCGTGCTGCACTCGGGCGGCGGGCTCGGGGGCTACACCGGCGGGCTGGATCGCAAGCGGACATTGCTCGCGGTGGAGAGCGGTCAGCGCGATCTCGGGGTGTGAGTGGGATACGGGGGCGCGAGTCCGAGCGGCTGGGGGCGGGGGCGCCGGGCCCGAAAAACCCGCACTGCAGGCCACGAGTTCATGACTCGAGCGGGGGTGGGCCTCGAAACCGGCCGAAAGCGCGTCTCCAGGCCACGAGTTCACGACTCGGCGGGGTGGGCCTCGAAACCGGCCGAAAGCGCGTGTCCAGGCCACGCGTTCGCGCGAATCGGAGGGTTGGCCCAGAAGGGCCGGATTCCGGGGGGTCCCAGGCCACACCCCGCGGATCGGTGCGGCGCGAGGCCTACAGGTCGCCTTTTCGCCGCCCGCGCCGCCTGCCCCGCCCGCGGCCCCGCGCCGCCCAGCCCTCAGTCCACGCTCGCCCCGGCCACCCGACGGCGCCGCTCGCCCCCCGGCCACTGCAGGGGCGCTTCGAGCGCCTCGCGGTATACCGTCCCCGTGGCTTGCGCCGCATCTCTCCAGCTCCACGACGGCGGGGCCCGGGCCGGCGGATTCCTCGGCTTCGGAGCCACACCTCCCGATCTGACCGAACGCGAGGCCTGCGGTCGCTCCCGCCACCCCTCGCCCCGCGCTCGCCCTGACCGGCCCCACCCCCACGCCCCGTCCGTGATGCATCTCACACGGTCAGGGAGGATGATCTGGTCTGCTGGGTGCGAGGCGAACGTAAGCGAGGGAGTGATGGGCAGGAGACGCCGGCGTGAACAGCTGCCGCCCGGACCGAAGGCGGTCTCGGTCATGCAGCTGCTCGCGACCTGGACGCGCCCGATCGCGTCGCTCCTGGCGCTGCGGCAGAAGTACGGCAAGCGGATCACCGTCAAGCTTCCGTTCCAGCCCCCGTTCGTGATCCTCTCGGACCCGGACGAGATCCGGGAGCTGTTCGCGGCCCCGCCGGATGTGATCCATCCCGGGGAGGGCGCCTCGGTGCTCGAGCCGGTGATCGGCCGCAACTCCGTGATCCTGCTCGACGAGGACTCGCACCTCGCCCAGCGCCGGTTGATGCTGCCGGCTTTCCACGGACAGCGGATGAAACGGCTCACCGGCCTGATGGAGGAGCTCGCGGCCGCGGAGGTCCACACCTGGCCGCGCGGCCAGAAGCTGAAGCTGCATCCGCGGCTTCAGAGCGTCACGCTCGAGATCATCCTGCGCGCGGTCTTCGGCCTTGAACAGGGCGCCCAACTCGACGAGCTCCGTGACCTCGTGAGCGAGGTGCTCACCTGGGGAGAGAGCCCGCTCTCGGTGCTGCCCGCGCTTCGCCCGCTCACGCGCCACCTGCCATCGGGCCGGCGGTTCGATGCAGTGATGGCGAGCACCGATCGGCTCATCTTCAGGCTGATCGACCAGCGCCGCGAGGAGATGCGCGAGGACGCCGAGCCGCGCGAGGACATCCTCGCGATGCTGCTCGACGCCCGCCACGAAGACGATTCGCCGATGTCCCCGCAGGAGCTCCGCGACGAGTTGATGACCGCGCTCGTCGCGGGTCACGAGACAACGGCGTCGCAGCTCGCCTGGGGGTTCGAGCGGCTCGCGCACGAGCCCCGTGTGCTGGCCCGTCTCCAGGACGAGCTCGACAGCGGCGAATCGGACGAGTACCTGACCGCGACGATCAACGAGATCCTCCGGATCAGGCCGGTGCTGCCGAACGCGGAACCGCGTCTGACCATGCGCCCGGTGGAGATCGGCGGATTCCATTACCCCGCCGGCGTGGCGCTGCTGGCGAGCGCGTTCCTCGTCCACCACGACCCGGACATCTATGCCGAGCCCGAGGCGTTCCGTCCCGAGCGCTTTCTTGGCAATCCGCCCGGCACCTACACCTGGATTCCGTTCGGCGGCGGCCGCAGGCGCTGTCTGGGTGCGAGCTTCGCCCTGACCGAGATGAAGATCGTCCTGCGCACCGTGCTGTCAGCGTGCACGCTCGCGCCCGCGAGCGAGCGCCGCGAGACCGCCGGCCGGCGCAGCATCACATTCAGTCCGTCGGGGGGCGCGACCGTCGTGCTCGGCGACCGTGTCCCGCGCTCCGCGCCGGCGCCAGTCGCCGTCGCGACCTGAGCGGTGCGTGCCCGACCATGGGGTCGGGTACGTACCCGTAAATGGACTTCCTGCGCCCGGTTCGGGCATTCGACCGGTTCCAGCAACGTCACAAGGCCGTGGCGGTTCCGGTCGCGGTGATCAAGAAGTTCGGCGACGACCAGGCCGGCAGCCTCGCGGCGCTGGTCGCCTACTACGCGTTCTTCTCGCTTTTCCCGCTGCTGCTCGTGCTGGTGACGATCCTCGCCTACGCGCTGCAGGGCAACCCCAGCCTGCAGCACTCGATCAGCACCTCGGTGCTCAGCCAGTTCCCGATCATCGGGACGGACATCAGCAAGAACATCCACAGCCTCCACGGACATGTGATCTCGCTGGTGATCGGGATCGTGACCTCGCTGCTGGCCGGCCTCGGCGTGACCCAGGCCGCCCAGAACGCCTTTGCGCGCGTCTGGGCGGTGCCGTTCAAGGACCGGCCAGATTTTCTGCGTTCGAGGCTGCGTGGGCTGGGACTGCTCCTCGCGCTCGGGCTGATGTTCATTCTCGCCACGCTGGCCTCGGGCCTGGTCACGGGCGGCCTCGGCGGACCGATCGCCAAGGTCGGGGGGATCGCGATCTCGCTGCTGTTGAACTTCGCGCTGTTCTTCGCCGCGTTCCGCTTCCTGACGCCGGGCACGATCGCCCCCAGCAGGCTGTGGATCGGCGTGGTCGTCGCCGGGGTCTTCTGGGAGATCCTCCAGGTGGTGGGCGGGATCTACATCGGCCACGTGTTCAAGCACTCGAAGAACACGTACGGGTTGTTCGGCATCGTGATCGCGTTGCTCGTCTGGCTGCACCTCGGCGCGCAGATGACGCTCTACGCCGCCGAGGTCAACGTCGTCGTCGAGCGCAAGCTGTGGCCGCGGAGC
Source organism: Solirubrobacteraceae bacterium (assembly GCA_036565205.1). GTDB lineage: Bacteria > Actinomycetota > Thermoleophilia > Solirubrobacterales > Solirubrobacteraceae > Palsa-465. The sequence continues at coordinate 7,892 of DATCNP010000097.1, forward strand.
CTGCTCGGGCCTCCGCGCGTCGCCGCGGACGAGGAAACGCTGACGGCGCTCGCCAAGGTAGAGGAGCGCCACGACACCGAGCAGGTCGACGTCCATTTCGATAACTGAAGGCCCGGTGCGCCCTCGACTGGCGCTGTGGCTCAGAACAGCCGGTCCGGATGCTCGCGTCGCGTCATCTCGAGCGGCCACGAGCACAGCCCTCCTTCGGCCGGACACCCCGCGCACAGCGCCCGGTGCGGATCGTCGGCGACACCGAACTCGCGCCGCATCACGCCTGCGCTGAGCGACAGGAGCTGGCGCTCGAGCTCGGGCTCGTCGGCGCGGGCGAAGGCCACGCTCACCGGCTCATCCGGGACCTCGAGGAAGCAGTGCGCGACATCTACCGCCGCGGCTCCCGAGCGCAGTGCAGCCAGCGCGTAGACCAGTCGCTGGGTCCGGTAGGCCCGCCCCACGATCTCCACCGGGTCGCCCCCGTCCAGACGGTCGCTCTTGTAGTCGACCACAAGCGCGCGGCCGCCGGGCTCGCGAGCGAGAACGTCGAGCGCACCGGTCACGAGCACGCCGTTCTCGAGCAGGAACGAAAAGCGCTCCTCGCGCCGCGCATCTGTGGCGCGGCCGAGTCGCGCGCAGAGCTCGCTGTCGGTGAACCGCCGCACGAGCCCGATGAGATCCTGGGTCTCGGCATCGCTGCTCGGCGGGGCGAGCCCCTCGCGTGCCGCCGCCGCGGCCACCGCGGCGGGAGTCGGCGCCAGCGGTCGCCGGAAGTCGAGCCGTTCAAGCAGCGCGTGGACGAGCACGCCGCGCTCGTTGGCGGCGCGCGTTGCCGGAGCCTCGGCGGTGCTCGGCGCTCCCCGCCCAGCGCTCCCGCCCGCGAGCGGGACGGACGGGAGGCCGAGGACGCGCTCGGCGTAGAAGCGGTAGCCACAGCGCGCGTACTCACCGAGTGACGAGTAGCTGAGGCTGGCGACCGGCGGTGCGAGCGCCGCGGGCGGTGGTGGCGGGGCTGCCGGCGGCTCGGGAG
>DATCNP010000098.1:0-5239 GCA_036565205.1 Solirubrobacteraceae bacterium
GGGCAGTAGATTCGGCGGCGGCGGTAACGGCAGCGGCAGCGGGGGCAAGGTCGGCGGGTGCGGCAGCGGCGCCTGCACGCTCAAAGCCGCGTGAACCGGCGCGGCGTGAGCGATTTCGGCAGACACAATCAGCCCGACCAATCCCGAGCAAAGGATTCCTGCTGCTGCGCGCCCCGCGCCAGGCCTTAGAAGGGTGCGCAGCGGCTGTGCGCCCTGCCACTGCACATCACATCTATACCCGAAAACCAGTGTGTTAGTCAAGCTTTAGAGAGGTTTTGGTAGGCGCCTGAGCCTTTTTGTGGTGAGGCATGAGGGTCCACCGGAGGCTTGAACCTCACCGCTGACGCCACCAGCGACCGCTCTCGAGGTCGACGAATACGACCTCATCACGGCCGCAGGTCGTGACGACTTCCCAGTAACGGCGCCGCAGCGGCCGGTCGGTCCACCAGCGATCCTCGATCAGCCAGGACTCTCTTATGGCATCCACCTCGAGCCCCCCGACCAGCATCGGACTGCCATCCTCCCCCGCGGCTACAGCAACGCGACGGGGAACCGCGAGGCGGCGAGGTCCGGTCATCGCGGGATCCGCTTGTAATTACACATGCTCTGTGCAAATATTACCCACTTGGTGTGTAAATGAGCCGAGGACAGAGCCCGATCATCCGCCAGGCCAGCGGAGACCTCTTCCCCACTGATACTCCGATTCCGTCGAGTCAGATGATCGGCCGCGAGGATGACGTGCGCGAGGTCGCGGCGGCACTCATGAACGGGACCAACCTGATCCTTGCGGGACCTCGCCGAACCGGGAAGACGAGCGTGTGCGATGCGGCGCTGCTCCGCACCCGGCGAAGGGGGTGCTATACGGCGCGCCTGGACCTGTTCCGGATCTCGGACACGGCCGAGCTCGCGGAGGCGCTTGCGCTGGCGGTGATCGCCAACCGCTCCCCTACCCACCGCCTGGTCCGCCGAGCGAGGGAGCTCGGTCGAGCGGCGCTGAGCGCGGCCCAGTCGGCGGCGGTCCTGAAGCTCCAGGGCCAACTTGGCGAGGCCGTCGAGCTCGCGATCACTCCCGGGTGGGCGGCGCAGGATCCTCAGCGAGCACTGGACCTGGTGCTCGACCTGCCCGAGCGAGTCGCCGTCGCAGACGGCCGCCGGATGGTCGTGTTCTTCGACGAGTTCCAGGAGCTGGCGAGCGATCGCCATCCATATGGAGATCCCGACCTCGTGACCAAGCGGATGCGGGCCGCGTTCCAGGAGACCACGAGCGTCAGCTATCTGTTCGCCGGCAGCATCGAGCACGTGATGCGTGATCTGTTCGCGCCCAATCAACGCGCGTTCAGCGGTTTCGGAGGCTTCCACTCTCTGCGCCCGATCGCCACTGAGGAGTGGATGAGCGGCTTGGAAGACCGCTTCGCCGCCGACAACTGCATGATCAAGCCCGCTGCGCTCGCCCGGATCGTGGAGATTGGAGACGGTCATCCGCGGGCGACGATGAGAGTCGCCCAGCAGACACATCTCGTATCCGTCCAGCTCGCGAGCCGTGAGATCAACCTCGACACGGTCGAGCTTGGGTACCGCGCAGCCCTCAATGGCGACCTTCCGACGATGGAGCAGATGGTCGAGCAGATCAGACGGCTGCACAAGAATGCACTTCAGGTTGCGCGTGCCGTCGCAGCGGGACAGTCCGTCCCGAGGCGGCTGGCGCCGGCGATCCGCGACCGCGTGCTGAAGCTCCTGCTGCGAGCGGGGATCGTCGAGCACGTAGCCCGTGGTGACTGGCGGATCGTAAACCCACTGTTCAGGGATTACCTCACCCGTCTCGACCCACTGGGGTGAGCTCTGGAGCGCTCTTCGGGGATTACACATCTTTTGTGTAAGCACACCCCACTCCCTGTGTAAACATCTCCCGTCTATCCCTCGAACGGGGCCAGCACGGACCGGCGCTCGGGAAACCGCGAGCCCGGATCGATCTCGAGCACTCTCATCGCCGCGTCGGGCCCAGCAGCCGCTCGTGCCTGGCGGATCGCCTCCCGCAGACGAGCGGCCCGAGCCTCGGCGGGATCCTGAAGCAGCGACCGCTGGTCACCAGCGGGGGGGCCGAAGCGCTCGATCGCGAGTCTCAGGACCTCGGCCGGAGCCGGCATCAGCATCAGACGGGTGCTCAGGGCGAGCCGCATCCGCACGGGATCGGAGAGCGCTTCGCGGAATACAACCCGCTCGCGCCAGGTACCCCCATGTTCGACCAGCACCGCAGAGATCACCACGGCGCGCAGCGTTCGACCGCGTCGCTCACGCCGCGCGAGCAGCCGGTCGAGCAGTAATCCGAGTCCGCGCTCGAGCTGGATTCCCGACGCCGCCTCCGGAAGCTCGAGCGACTCACGCAGGAACTCGCTCGCCGGCCGCGGGCTCAGCGCGCTGTCCCCCCCACTGGCCAGTTCGCGAGCGAGCAGCCCGGCCTTCCCGAAGCGATCGGCAAGCGCGGGCTGCGGGATCGCCGCCAACTCACCGAGCGTCGTGATCCCCAGGCGCTCGAGCGCCTCCGGCAGCTCGGCCAGCGTGGGCCGAGCACGGAGCAGTGCGACCGGCTGCGGAGCCAGATACGTGGCCGCCCTGGCGCGATCCTCCTCACGGCGCCCGGCCCCCGATTGCACCGCGCCGCCAGAGACGATCTCAGGCCGGCGAACCCGTGCCTTCGTCGCCGCCGCCACCGCCGCGAAGCGCGAAGGAGCAACCCCCAACCGGGCCGGAATCCGCAGCGTCCGCCGCGTTGCGCCCAGCACTCCCTCGATCCCCCCGTGCAGCCGCAGCAGCCCCCGGGCGTCGAAGCACGCGATCCCTGGTCGCTCTGGCTCCACCGCCGCCCCGATCGACTCGAGGCGCACGAGTAACCGCTCCCAGGAGTCCGCCACGGCCGCCGGGTCTGGTGGCACGAGGACCAGACGGGGACAGCGGGCGAGTGCCTCGCCCAGCCGCATCCCCGGATGGACCCCGAATGCCTCTGCGGATAGCGATACCTCGCCAATCTTCTGCACTCCCCCGAGCTCCGGAGCAAGCGCCGCCGGAGTTCGCAACAGCTCGGAGCGGTCTTCGGCAGCGATCGTCAGCTGGAAGCGCGGGACTAGGACACATACGATCGATGTCACGAACGTATGTTCGCATCAATCCCGGACGAGTCGACAAACGCGGACCCCCTCGATCTCGCGGCATACTCTCATCGGCGAGGGAAAGACGACCGGCCCATAGATGAGATTCGAGCTCACGCGTGACCCTTCGGAATTCGCAGCGCGCGCCGGGGGCTATATCGAGGAACGAATCGAGTGCAACGTCCTCGGAACGGTGTCGCAGAACATCCTCGAGGGGAGGCATCCGAGCGCGCTGTTCGGATACGGGTTGGATCACCGGGGCGACGTGAGGTTCGCCGCCTTGCGGACGCCACCGTGGTTCTTGCTCGCCAGCGAGCTCGACGAGCAGCACGCTCGCGACTTCGTCGAGCTGTGGCTGGAAGCCGATCCAGAGGTCCCCGGAGTGAACGGCGTGCCCCGGACGGCGCAAGCCATCGCCGCCGGCTGGGCGGCGCGAACTGGCGGCAGCACGGAATGCAGAATGCGTGATGCGATGCACTCGCTGGAAGAGGTTCGCGACCCGCCGCGTCCAGCGCACGGGCAGCTGCGTGTTGCGCACCACGACGAGCGCGCGCTGCTCATCGGCTGGATGCGCGCGTTCGCGCACGAGGCCGGCGTCACCGGAGCAGATCAAGCGGAGGCGCTGGTCGACGCTGCGCTGAGGCGCGACCGGCTATTCGTGTGGAACGCCGAACAACCAGTGTCGATGGTTGGGTGCTCGCCGCCGATCGGCGCCGTAGTGCGCATCGGCCCGGTTTACACGCCTCCCGAGTTCAGGCGCCACGGCTATGGAGGCAGCGCCGTAGCGGCGATCAGTCGTCGTGCCCTCGCCGGCGAGGCGACCAAATGCATGCTGTTCACCGACCTGGCAAACCCGACGTCGAACAAGATCTACGCCGAGGTCGGCTACCGGCCGTTCGCCAACTGGGAGGAGCACGCCTTCAAACCGGCGTGATGCCTTGGTCTCCGGAGCGCCTCCACCACGGTTGCGCGTACTGGCTCATCGACACCGCACCCATCCGGCTTCGAGCAGCGGAGAACGGCCGTCTCATCGTCGCCTGGCGGTTCACACCGTGCCGCGGCGACGGCAGGCCGATTACCCGCCTCTCGATCCGGGCATTCTCTGGCAGGCATGGCACCGGACCTGACAGGGATCGCCAGTGGCGGCGTGCGCACGCTGCGCGCGTTCGGGCAGCGGATTCCGGGCGCCGGCGGGATCCTCGCGCCTTCGCTGAGCGGCGCGGTCAGGGGCCGGACGGTGCTGATCTCGGGCGCGTCCCAGGGCATCGGCAAGGCGACCGCGCTGGAGCTGGGCGAGGCGGGCGGCACGCTGCTGTTGGTCTCGCGCTCGCGCGAGAAGCTCGACGAAGTGGCCACCGAAGTCGAGCAGCTCGGCGGCTCAGCCTACGTTCATACGTGCGACCTCTCCGACGCCGACGAGGTCGACCGGATGGCCAACGAGGTGCTCGAGCAGCATGGGCACGTCGATGTGCTGATCAACAACGCGGGCAAGTCGATCCGCCGCTCAGTGGACCGCTCCTACGACCGCTTCCACGACTACCAGCGCACGATGCAGCTGAACTACTTCGCGCCGGTGAAGCTGATCCTCGACCTGCTGCCGGTAATGCGCGACCGTGGGTCAGGCCACATCATCAACATCTCGACGATGGGCCTCCAGGTGAACACGCCGCGGTTCGCGGCCTACCTCGCCTCCAAGGCGGCGCTCGACGCGTTCTCGCGCTCGATCGGCCCCGAGATCGTCGGCGACGGAGTCCATGTGACGACGATCTACATGCCTCTTGTGCGCACGCCGATGATCGCGCCGACGAAGATCTACGACCGCTTCCCCACACTCAGCCCCGAAGAGGCGGCGGACCTCATCTGCGACGCGGTGCGTAAGCGCCCGAAGCGGGTCACGACCACGCTCGGCACCCTCGGCCAGCTGAGCTACGCGGTTGCTCCCGGCGCCCAGGACCTGCTGGTCAACTGGGCCTACCAGCTGTTTCCCGAGGAAGAAGCCAAACCCGATCGCCGTACCGAGGCCGAGCAGCGCGCGTTCGCCCGCGCGACCCGCGGCGTTCATTGGTAGACGCGCTGGGCGCGCTCGGGGGCGCGGG
>DATCNP010000099.1:0-7637 GCA_036565205.1 Solirubrobacteraceae bacterium
GAGCCGCTGCGCTTCGACGATCCCGACATCCCCGAGGAGGAGCTTCGCTTCGGCGCCGGAACCGCGGGCGATCTGACCTGGAAGCAGATGCTCGATACGTTCTCCTGCACAGAGTGCGGGCGCTGCCAGGACGCGTGCCCGGCATTCGCCACCGGCAAGGTGCTCTCGCCCAAGCTGCTGATCATGGGCCTGCGCGACCAGGTGTTCGCCGACGGCGGGGCGCTGGTCAGGTCGCGGGCCAATCCCCAGGCCGGGGCGCCCGAGCTGGCATTGCTGGTCCCGGACGCCGTCCCCGAGGAGTCGGTCTGGGACTGCGTCACCTGCGGCGCCTGCGTTCAGGCCTGCCCGGTGTCGATCGAGCACGTCGACCACATCGTCGATCTGCGTCGCCATCTCGTGATGGTCGACTCGAGCTTCCCGGCCGAAGCCGAGCCGATGCTCCGCGACGTGGAGCGCGCGTCGAACCCGTGGGGCAAGGCGCAGTCCGAGCGCGCCGACTGGGCGGCGTCGCTGGGCGTGCGGGTGCTCGAGCCCGGCGACCCGGCACCCGAGTACCTGTACTGGGTCGGCTGCGCCTCCTCGTTCGACGAGCGTGCGCGGCGGACTGCGGAGTCGACGGCCAAGCTGCTGCAGCGGGCCGGCGTCGAGTTCGCGATCCTCGGCCCCCGCGAGGCGTGCACCGGCGACCCAGCGCGGCGGATGGGCAACGAGTACGTGTTTCAGGCCTTCGCCGAGCAGAACGTGCAGACGCTGAACGAGGCCGGGGTTACGAAGATCATCGCCAACTGCCCTCACTGCTTCAACACGCTCGGCAACGAGTACCCCGACTTCGGCGGTCACTACGAGGTGGTGCACCACTCCGAGCTGCTGGCCCGGCTCGTGGCCGAGGGCAAGCTGAGCCCGCGACGCGACGAGGGCCTGTCGATCACGTATCACGACTCCTGCTACCTGGCCCGGCACAACGACGTGCTCGCGCCGCCACGCGACCTGGTCGCCGCCGTCGGTCAGCCGGTCGAGATGCAGCGCAGCGGCAAGCAGACGTTCTGCTGCGGTGCCGGCGGCGCGCACATGTGGATGGAGGAGAGGGCCGGCGCGATCAACGAGAATCGCGTGCACGAGGCGGCGGCGACGGGCGCCGGCACGCTCGCGGTCGCGTGTCCCTATTGCACGGTGATGCTCGACGACGGGGTGCAGAGCACCGGCGACGCGCTGCGAGTCGTGGACGTGGCGACGCTGCTCGTCGAGGCGACGGACGGGGAGTAGGTCTCCGGCCACGCGGCGAGCATCAACCGGGAACGGAGCATCGCGCTGGCGGATTCGTTTTGCGGTTCGGTGATGCACGAACGCCCAATCTGCCGCCAAAAAGCGCATTCCAGGCCACGCGTCGGCGTGTGGAACGAGGTGGGGTCCAGACTGGCCGGATTTCGGGGTATCCCACGCCGCACCTCCGCAAGGACGGCGACCCTCGGCCTGGAATGCGCCTTTTGAGGCCGTCGGCGGCGCCACGTCGCGTTCGACTGGCCGCCCCGCGCACCCTCACCCCCGGTGCACCGCCGCCAGCAGCGCCGCGTAGGACCTCACCAGCGCCGCGCGCTCCTCGTCGACCAGCGCGCTCGTCATGTGACAGCCCTCGCTCACCCACCGGTCCGAATAGCGCATCGCCAGCGCGCGCTGCTCGGCGGCGAGGCGTACGGCCTCCTCAGGGACGGAGTAGACGTATGCGTAGAGGCCCGCGAGCGCGTCGACCAGCGCACGCTCGTCGAGCTCGGAGTCGTGCTGGTGCTCGCGATGGACTCGCCACCACTCCACCTCGAGCTCGGCGGCTCTGGCCGGATCGAATGCCTCGCCGTGGCGGCGCTTGACCAGCGCATAGAACCGCGCCATCGCGCGCCGCGCCCCGTCCGGGTCGTTGTCGGCCGGCGCCCACAGCTGGTTCGCACGCAGCACCAGCCACGCGCCATGCAGCGTGTCCGGCCACGAGAGCCCGAAGGTGTGCCGTACGACCAGCACCGCGGCCCGCAGGAACTCGAGCCACTCGCGCCGGTAGTAGGTGACCCAGGTGGTCGTCTCCAGGTCGCCGACCCGCAGCGGGTCGAACGAGCGCGCGCCTGTGCTGTGCCGGCGCTTCCGGCTCACGCCGGCGCCGGCACCGCGCGCACGCCCAGGACCCGCTCGAGTTCGCGCTCGAGCTCGCCGGTGCCCACCTCGCGGACGACCAACGGCAGGCCGATCGTGCTCGCGGCGCGCTCCGCCGCTGCCCGCGTCGCCGGCGTCGGCCGCTGGGCGAGCCAAATCACACGGGTGTAGTTGCGGAAGTACTCGTCGCGGAGCGTCGGGTGGCGATCGAGGCCGAGCTCGCGCACGACGGTGTGCTCGAACGTCCGGGCCAGGAAATCGGTCAGGAAGTAGGTGCCGGGCTCCTCCTCCAGCGCGCTCGCCACCTCGGCGCGTCCGAACAGGTCGTAGCAATGCTCGCTCGCAAGCCGCTCGACGCCCGACGCCGCCAGCGCAGCGTCCAGGGCGCCGTAAGTCCCGCAGTCTCCATAGGCCACGGCGAGGATCCGGTAGCGCGAGCGCAGAGCCGCGATCTCCGCCGCGACCGCCGGTGCGATCCGCTCGGGCCGGTTGTGAAGCAGCGCCGGCACGGGCACGACCTCGACGTCCCAGCCGCGGCGCCGGGCGATCGAGCGCACGTCGAACGCGAGTGCTCCGCAGGCGATCACCGCGGCGTCGCTCATCGCGGAACCGGGAAGGCGAGCTGGTCGATGAACAGGTCGTTGAAGTCCGCGCGGCCCGAAAGCTCGACGTATTCCACTTCGCGCAGGATCGACTCCGCCTCGGCGCGCTCGCGCAGCGACAGCGCGACGATCTTGGCGCCCTCGCCGGCGACGTTCCCGGCCGAGATGATTCGGGGCAGTGCCAGATCGGGAACGAGCCCGATGCGGACTGCGCTGAGCGGCGTCAGGTAGGAGCCAAAGCTGCCTGCCAGCAGCACCTGCGAGATCTCGGAGGCCTCGACGCCGAGCTCGCGGAGCAGGATCTGCCAGCCGGTGGCGATCGAGGCCTTGGCGAACTGGAGCTCGCGCACGTCGCGCTGGGAGAGGTACACGGAGGACGCCGGGTCCTCGCCGCGCGATTGCAGGACGAAGACGCGCTCCTCGCCGATCTTCGTCAACCGCGTGGCGAGAGCGGGGTGAAGGGCGGCCGCGTCCTCGTCGGGGATGAACCGTCCCGAGTTGTCGAGCAGTCCGCTGCGAACCAGCTCGGCGACCGCGTCGACCAGCCCCGATCCGCACATGCCGATCGCCTCCACGTCCCCGATCACCTCGAGGGCGAGCGAGTCGGCCTCGGCGTCGATCTGGACGCCCTCGATCGCGCCCTCGGCGGCCCGCATCCCACAGCGGATCTGCGCCGCCTCGAACGCCGGACCGGCCGGTGCCGCCGTCGCCAGCACGCGGTCGACCGAGCCGAGCGCGATCTCGCTGTTGGTCCCAACGTCGATGAACAGCCGCAGGCGCCGGTCCCGCGTCAGCCCAGTGGCGAGTATTCCCGCGACGATGTCGCCACCGACGTAGGCGCCGAGCGAGGGGAACACGAACGCGGGCGCCCGGGGGTGCAGCTCGACGCCGAACTCGGATGCCCGCACCGGCGGGAACGTGTGGGTCGCGACCACGAACGGAGCCATCGACAGCGGCTCGGGGTCGATCCCCAGCGCCAGCTGCATCATCGTCACGTTGCCGCAGACGGTGATCTCGTAGACCTCGCCCGCCTGCACTCCGGCCTCGGCGCAGACTTCGGCCGAGAGCGAGGCCATCGTCTCGTGCGCGCGCTGGCGCAGCTCCCCTAACGCCGTGTCGTCCATCATCGTGGCCGAGATCCGTGTGATCACATCCGCCCCGTAGGGCTGCTGGCGGTTGAGCATCGAGGCGACGGCGGCGGGCTGGCCGCTCTCGAGATCGAGCAGCGTGGCGACCACGGTCGTCGTCCCGAGGTCGAAAGCGATCGCGAACCGGCGGGCACTCGTGTCGCCGGGCTCGAGCGCGATCAGCTCCTCGTCGCAGACGACGGCGGTGACGTCGAAGTGCGAGCGCCGCAGCGTGCCACCGAGCTCGCGCAGCATCTCGACTGAGGCGTAGGGCTCGAGATCGTCCAATCCGTCCAGCACGCGCTGGAGGTCCGGGCGCTGATCCTCCAGCGTCGGCTCCTCGAGGATCAGGTGACGCTTCTGAACCGACGGCCGCAGGATCACGTGGCGCCCGACGCCGACCAGCGCTGCCTTGGGACGGGTCTCCAGCGGCGGCACCTCGACGACGAGGTCGCCGCGCGCGCCGGCGCGGCAGGCCAGACGCCAGCCCTCCCGCAGCTCCTCGGGGCCGAAGGCGCGCGGATCTATGGCCCCGATCGGCACCTCGCCGGAGACGATCCGAACCTTGCACTTCTTGCACGTGCCGTGGCCGCCGCAGGTCGAGTCGATCGCGATCCCGTTCCAGCTGGCGGCGTCGAAGATCGGCGTCCCGCTCGGTACGCGGACCTCGGCGCCGTCCGGAAGGAAGCGGAGCCGGACGCGAGTGGCGCCGTCGCCGGGCGCCGGCGTCTCGTCGCGGTCCAGGGGCCGGCGCTTCGGCAGGGAGGCGCTCACGCCGGAGCCGCCTCCTGCGCAGCGGCCTGCTCCGCCGTCTGGCGCGCGCGATGTGCGGCGATCCAGCCGGCGCCCCACGGGTCGTGGCCGAGCAGGAGGTCGGAGGCCCGCACGCTCTGGACGCAGACCTCGGCGGTCGACATGATCGCGCTGGTCAGCCCCGCGGCCATGGCCATCGGCAGGAACCCCGCGTTGAGCACGTGTCGCTGGGGGAGGCCGAAGGAGACGTTCGAGGCGCCGAGGCACATGTTGACGCCGAGCTCGTCGCGGATCAGCGAGATCGTCGCCAGCGTGGTGGTCACGGCCTCGGTGTCGGCGCCGACGGTCATCGCCAACGGGTCGATCACGATGTCCTCGGGCTTGATGCCGTAGTCGTCGGCCGCCGAGACGATCTTGCGCGCGAATCCCAGCCGCTGCTGGGGCGTCTCAGGGATGCCGGTCTCGTCGTTGACGAGCGCGATCACCGCGGCGCCGTGCCGGGCGACCAGAGGCAGGATCTCCTCCAGGCGGTCGTCCTCGGCGGTCACGGAGTTCACGAGCGCGCGGCCCTCGTAGACCGACAGGCCCGCCTCGAGCGCTTCGATCACCGAGGAGTCGATGCAGATCGGGAGGTCGACTGCCTCCTGGACCGTGCGCAGCATCGCCTTCAGCAGCTCGGGCTCGTCGACCAGCGGGATGCCGGCGTTGACATCGAGCATGTCGGCTCCGGCCTGCGCCTGGGCGACCGCGTCCGCGGCCACGGTCGACAGGTCTCCGTTCTTGAGCTCCTCGGCGAACCGCTTGCGGCCCGTCGGGTTGATCCGCTCGCCGATGATGCAGAACGGCTGCTCGGCGCCGATGGTCACCGTCTTAGACCGCGACCGCAGCACTGTATCCATTGGATTCCCTTTCGACTCGGGCCGGAATGCCCAGGCGTGTGCAGAGCTTGGCGATGCCCGCGTCCTTGCGGAACGAGATGAAGTGCAGGCCCGCCACCCCGGGCTGAGAGAGCGCGTGAGCGGCGAGCTCGTAGGCGATCTCGAAGCACTCGACCTCGGGGTCGGCGGCCTGCTCGACGCGCATGAGAACTTCGGCCGGCACGTCGATTCCGGGCACGCTGCGGGCGACGAAGCGTATGCCCGTGATCGAGCGCAGGATGCAGATCGAGGGGATCAGCGCAAGCCGCTCGCTGACCCCGGTCTCGTCGGCGGTACGCATGAACCGCTCGAGCAGGGCGGGCCTGTAACAGAGCTGAAGCTGGAGAAAGCGAGCTCCCGCCAGGGCCTTCTTGGCCGCCCGGCGAACCCGGTGCTCGAACGGTGGCGCGCCGGGATTCTCGACGGCGCCGAGAAGGAAGTGGGGGGCTGGGGAGAGCGTGCGGCCCGAGAGGTAACGGCCGGCGGACAGTGAGCGGGCCAGCGCGATCAGCTGCACGCCGTCGAGGTCGAACACGCGCCGGGCCTCGGGCTCATCGCCCGCGGTCACGTCGTCGCCGGTCAGGCAGCAGATGTTCTCGATCCCGTGCATCGAGGCGCCGACGAGGTCGGCCTGAAGCGCCAGCCGGTTGCGATCGCGACAGGTGATCTGCATCACCGGCTCGGCGCCGGACTGGATCACGCCGAGCGCGACCGCGAGCGCTGAGCAATGGGCGTGCGCCGAGGGGTTGTCGGTGACGTTGAAGGCGTCGACGAACGGGCGCATCGGCTCGAGCTGTCGAGCTATCTCGTCAAAGCCGCCGCCGTCGATCACCGGCAGCTCGGCGGTGACTACGAACTCGCGCCGTTCGAGCTTGTGCTCAAGAACCGACATCCGAGTGATGCCCCCAGCCTGCCGGGACCTGCCGGTCGCGACCGCTGAGGAGGTTCAGCCACGATGACGTGCCATTGAGTGTGTTGTCGACCGGCGGACGGAGATCGTCGATGTGGCCGCGCCAGAGCGGCAGGCGCTCGGAGCGCTCATAGGCCTTGAGCCATACGCAACGCATCTCGGGCTTGACCTCGCAGTGCCCGTTGGCTCGAACCCCTCCGCAGGGGCCGTTGCGGAGCGTCTTCGGACAGGTCATCGGGCAGGTCAGGCCGGTCGAGTGAAGCACGCACTGGCCGCACATCTGACAGCCCCAGATCGGCTTCTTGACCAGGTGCTCGACGCGCGCCACAAGACCGGCCGCGGTCACGCCGGAACCTTCTCCCTGCGCATCTCGATCAGCTGCTTGGCCATCTTGACCGCCGAGGAGGCGTCGGCCGAGTAGCCGTCGGCGCCAACCGCGTCGGCGTACTCCTGGGTCACCGGGGCACCGCCGACCATCACGATCACGTCGTCGCGGATGCCGGCCTTCTGCAGCGCGTTGATGTTGGCCTTGAACATCGGCATCGTCGTGGTCAGGAAGGCGGAGAAGCCGACGACATCGGGCTTGTGCTCGTTGATCTGTTCGACGAACTTCTCGGGCGGAACGTTGACGCCGAGATCGATGACGGTGAACCCGGCGCCCTCGAGCATGATGTTGCACAGGTTCTTGCCGATGTCGTGGACGTCGCCCTTGACCGTGCCCATCAGGAACGTCCCAACCTGCCTGGTGTCGGTCTCGGCGAGCAGAGGGCGGAGGATGTCGAGCGCGCCCTGCATCGCGCGCGCGGCGATCAGCATCTCGGGCACGAAGTAATCACCCCGCTCGAACCGCGCCCCGACCTCCTCGAGCGACGGGATCAACGCGTCGTAGAGCATCCGCTCGGGCTTGAGGCCCTCGACCAGGCCCTGCTCGGTCAGCTCCTTGACGGATGGGGCGTTGCCGACCAGCGTGTCGTCGTACAGGCCCTGGAGGATTTCGTCGTGAGTCATGCTGCTCCTTGGGTCGTGGTGCCGTACCCCAGCCGGGCCGAGACGATGGCCGCCTCGCGCATGAGCGGGGAGGCCAGCTCGGCCATTCGAATCCGCGTCAGGCGGTGCTCCGGGCCCGAGATCGAGAGCGCCGCGAACACATCGCCCGCCCCAGCCCGCACGGGCGCGGCCATCGCCGCCAGCC
>DATCNP010000100.1:0-6572 GCA_036565205.1 Solirubrobacteraceae bacterium
CGCGAAAAACGAACCCTCCGGCAACGGTCGAGACAGCACCGCCGCATCGAACATCCCCACCTGAGCAGACCGAGTCGCGAGCATGCCCTGAATGGTCTTAAACCAGCCGGACAGACCCCGACATTTTCAGGGGCCTTCTAGGGTCGCGATCCGGAAATTAGTGAGCACGCGGCCGTTCGTGCGGGCCGGCGGGCGGTCGGGCCTCCTCCTAGACTCTCGACTCGATGCCAGACCTCGAGTCCAAGACCCGTTACGACCCGGCTGAGGTCGAGCCCCGCATCGCCAAGAAATGGCTGGATTCCGGGCTTTTTCATCCCCAGCCGGAGGGCGAGGCCAAGGACAACTACTCGATCGCCATCCCCCCGCCGAACGTGACCGGCGTCCTGCACATGGGTCATGCCTTCCAGGACTCGATCATGGACACGCTGATCCGCTATCACCGAATGCTCGGTCAGCGCAGCAAGTGGATCCTCGGCACCGACCACGCCGGGATAGCCACCCAGACCCAGGTCGAACGCGCGGTCGAACAGGAGGGCACGACCCGCGAGGAAATGGGCCGCGAGCGCTTCGAGCTGCGCGCATGGGAATGGCGCCAGGAGCACGGCGGCACGATCATCGAGCAGCTCAAGCGGCTCGGCGCCTCGTGCGACTACGCCGAGGAGCGATTCACGCTCGACGAGGCCTACGCCCAGGCCGTCCTGAAGGTATTCGCCGCCCTATACGAGAAGGGCTACATCTACCGCGACCGCTACATGGTCAACTGGGATCCCGGCACGGGCTCGGCGATCTCGGACCTGGAGGTCGAGCAGCGAGAGGTCACGGACACTCTGTACTACGTCGACTATCCGCTCGTGTCCGGCTCGGGCGCGATCACGGTCGCCACGGTCCGTCCCGAGACGATGCTCGCCGACACCGCGATCGCGGTTCACCCCGACGACGAGCGCTACCGGCGTCTGATCGGCGAGAAGGCGGTCCTGCCACTGGTCGGACGCAAGCTGCGGATCATCGCCGATGAGTACGTGCGCCCCGATTTCGGCACCGGAGCGCTCAAGATCACGCCCGGACACGACCCCAACGACTTCGAGATCGGGCGACGCCATGGCCTGGCCCAGCCCACTGTCATCGGAGAGGACGGCCGGATCACCGGCGAGGCCCCCGAGCGGTTCGCCGGTCTGACTGTCTCCGAGGCGCAGCAGGCGGTGGTGGCGGAGCTGAGCGAACAGGGGCTGATCGCGCGGACCGAGGCGCACGTCCACGACGTTCCCTTCTCCCAGCGCTCGGGCGAGCGGATCGAACCGCTGATCTCTCTGCAGTGGTTCATGCGCATGGAAGAGCTCGCGGCGCCGGCGATCGAGGCGGTCAGGAGCGGGCAGGTGCGCTTCACCCCGGCGAGTCACGCCCGCGTGTACCTCGACTGGATGGAGAACATCCGGCCGTGGTGCATCTCGCGCCAGCTGTGGTGGGGCCACCGGCTGCCGGTGTGGTATCGCGGAGCGGAGACATACGTCGGGACGCAGCCGCCCCGGGGCGAGGGCTGGACGCGCGATCCCGACGTGCTCGACACGTGGTTCTCGAGCGCGCTGTGGCCGTTCGTGACGCTCGGCTGGCCCGACCGCACTCCGCAGCTGCAGGCCTTCTACCCGACCGATGTGCTGGTCACGGCTCGTGACATCGTCTTCCTGTGGGTGGCCCGGATGATCATGATGGGGATCGAGTTCGCAGGGCAGGTCCCGTTCTCCGACGTATACGTGCACTCGATCATCCAGGCTCCGGACGGCCGCCGGATGTCAAAGTCGCTGGGAACCGGGATCGACCCGCTCGACCTGATCGAAGGAGGACCACGGCCGCCGGTCTTCGCCACGGGCTCGGAGCCGCCAGGCGAGTTCCCGGCCTACGGGGCTGATGCCGTCCGGTGGGGCCTGCTGGCCATGTCCTCGGGCCAGGACGTGAAGTTCAGCGAGGAGAAGATCGCCCAGGGCCAGCAGCTCACCAACAAGCTGTGGAATGCCTCGCGCCTGATCCTGCTCGGGGTCGGGGAAGACGCGCGCGTAGCCGTCAACCCGAGCGCGATCGAGGATCGCTGGATTCTCTCGCGGCTGGAGC
Source organism: Solirubrobacteraceae bacterium (assembly GCA_036565205.1). Taxonomy (GTDB): domain Bacteria; phylum Actinomycetota; class Thermoleophilia; order Solirubrobacterales; family Solirubrobacteraceae; genus Palsa-465. The sequence goes on from DATCNP010000100.1 coordinate 2,104, forward strand.
GGGCCAAAGGCGAGGTCTCCGGACGGATCGAGCGCTACGACTTCTCCCACGCTGCGCTGGGGCTCTACGACTTCATCTTCGGCGAGCTCTGCGACTGGTACCTCGAGCTCGTGAAGCCGCGCCTGCGCGCGAAAGAGCCGGCGCTGGTCGGCACCCTGGTGCACGTCCTGATCGAGACTCTCGCGCTCGCTCACCCCCTGATCCCGTTCGTCACCGAGGAGATCTGGAGCCACGTCCCCGGAATCGAGGGGCTGCTGGCGGCGCGCACGACCCCTGCTGCGGCCGACGCGCTCGACCCGGAGGCCGAGGCCGCGCTCGCCCGAACGATCGAGGCGGTGCAGTCGCTCCGGGGCTGGCGTGACTTCGCCGGCGTCAGGGCCGGGGTCACCGTGCCGGCCAGGCTGGCCGCATCCGGCTACGCCGCCACCGCGGAGCACATCGCCCGCCTCGGACGCGTCGAGCTGAGCGACAACGGCGCTGCGGCGCCCGTGGCCACCGTGGCGATACCGGGCGGGGTGGTCGAGATCCTTCCCAGCGACCAGCTCGACCTCGGCGCAGCGGAGCGCAAGCTCGCGGCCCGCCGCGAGCAGCTCAGGGCCGAGATCGAGCGGGCGGAGCGCAAGCTGGCGAATCAGGGCTTCGTCGCCCAGGCCCCGCCGGAGGTCGTACAGGCCGAGCGGGACAAGCTCGAGCGCCTCAAGGCGGAGCTGGAGGGCAAGTGAACCCCCGCGAGGCCGAGCGCTACCTGCTCTCGCTGGAGCTGTTCGGGATGCGCTTCGGGCTGGATCGCATGCGACGGCTGATGACAGCGCTCGGCCAGCCCGAGCGGCAGTTCCGCTCGATCCACGTCGTGGGGACGAACGGCAAGTCCTCGACCGTGCGGATGATCGCCGCAATCCTCGGCCGGCACGGGCTGAGGACCGGCTCGTATCTCTCCCCGCACCTGGTCTCGTTCGTCGAGCGCATCCGGATCGGCGACGCGGACATCGCCCCGAGCGACTTCGCCGGCGCCGTGACGCGGGCCGCCCACGCGGTCGAGCTCGTGGAGCATGCGCTCGGCGGCGAGGACCAGGTGACGCAGTTCGAAGCGCTGACGGCAGCCGCCTACTCCGAGCTGGCCCGCCAGAACGTCGAGGTGGCGGTGATCGAGGCCGGGCTTGGTGGGCGCTACGACGCGACCAGCGTCGTGCCCTCGAGCGTGCAGGTGCTGACCAGCGTTGGGCTCGAACACACACGCTGGCTGGGCCCGACGATCGCCGACATCGCGGCCGAGAAGCTGGCGGTAGTGCGAGCCGGAGCGACGCTCGTGCTCGGCGCCGGCCTCGATCCGGCGGCACTGGCGGTGGCGCGTGAAGTCGCCTGGGAGAACGGCGCCGAGATCGTTCACGCAGACGCCGACCCCGGCGTCCCGGTCGGGGCGCTCGGGACGTTCCAGCGTCGCAACTTCGCCCTCGCGCGCAGCGCCGCCGAGGCACTGGTCGGGCCGCTCGACGAGGACGCGGTCAGGGCGGCGGCAGCCGAGGTGCGCGTCCCCGGCCGGCTGCAGATCGTGGACGAGAAGCCGTTGACCCTGTTCGACGGCGCCCACAACCCGGCCGGGATGGCGGCATTGGCCGAGTCGCTCCCGGAATTGAAACGCGGGCACGACCGCCTCGTCGCGGTGATCGCGATCCTGGACGACAAGGATGCCGCGGGAATGCTCAGCCGGCTGCTCGTGCACTGCGACGAGGTCGTCTTCACCAGCAGTAAGAATCCGCGCTCATTGCCGCCTCCGACGCTGCAATCACTGGCCGGGCAGCTGGACGGGCCGGCCTCCTCGCTCGTCCGCGATCCCCGTGCCGCCGTCCGCCGGGCGCGGGAGCTCGCCGGGCCTGGGGGTGTCGTCGTGGCCACCGGATCGCTGTATCTCGTGGCCGACCTGCTGTCACCCCCGGGGCGAAGCTCGGCGTCGATCCTGTGAACGACGACGACTCCCAACCGAGCTTCCTGACCATGATCGGGCTGGCGGCGGTGACCGTCGCCGTGGTGATCCTGGTCTTCTTCGGCATCGGGTACCTGTTCGGGCGTGTCTTCCTGTAGCCGCCGGAGCGCCCCCGGAGCGGCGAATCGGGCGCTCCGACCCCCGTGACCATTACACTCGCGTCGGCAATGCTCGCCCTGGGCCTTTTTGGAATCAAGAGCAGCGGTCTCAACCTGGCCGTCGAGCTGGTGGTCCTCTTCTTGGTCGTGATCTGGCTCGCGCTGATCTACTGGACCTACGCCGACGCGCGGCGCCGGATCGCCGATCCGATGCTGGTCGGGTGCGCGGCTGCCGCGTCGCTGTTCCCGTTCGTCGGGACGATCGTCTACATGATCGTCAGGCCGCCCGAGTATCTGGACGACGTTCGCGAGCGCGAGCTGGAGATGCAGGCCGTCGAGGCGCGGCTCGCCGAGCTCGGATACCACCTCTGCCCCCACTGCGACTATGAGGTCGAGCGAGACTACCTACGCTGCCCGAACTGCATGCGCAAGCTCAAGGATCCCTGCGTCGCCTGCGGCCGGCCGCTCGATCCGGCCTGGCAGGTCTGTCCGTACTGCGAGGCCGAGGTCGGAGCCGCGCCCCCGGTGCCGAGGCGCACGCGGCGCCGGCGGGACACCACCTCTGAGCAGTCGGCCGCCGAACAGCCGTCCACGACCTGAACCTCGAGTGGGCCGGGCGCCGGCCGCGATAACGACCCCAAGGAGAGCGCCGCAATGGAGCGCACGTTGATCCTCGTCAAGCCGGACGCGTTCGCCCGTAACCTGAGCGGCGAGATCATCGCCAGGTTCGAGCGCAAAGGGCTCAGGCTCGTGGCGCTGAAGCACATGACGATGACGCGGGAGCTGGCTGAACAGCACTATGCCGAGCATCAGGGCAAGCCGTTCTTTGCCGAGCTCGTGTCGTTCATCACCTCCGGCCCGCTGCTCGCGATGGTGCTCGAAGGCCAGCAGGCGATTGCCGCGGCACGCCAGGTGATCGGCGCCACCAACCCGCTCGAGGCGAACACCGGCTCGATCCGGGGCGACTACGCGATCGAGGTTGGTCAGAACATGGTCCACGGCTCGGACTCGCCGGAGTCCGCGGCACGCGAAGCGGCGCTGTTCTTCCCGGAGCTTGATTGACGCGCCGAGGCGGTCGGGCCTGCCGCGCTCTGCACTGATCCTCGCCTCAGCCTCGCCGCAACGGCGGGCGATCCTCGAGCAGCTGGGGATCACTCACGAGGTGCGCCCCGCCGACGTGCCCGAGCTCGACACCGGGCCGCCCGTCGAAGTGGCGGTCGAGAACGCGTATCGCAAGGCCGCGGCGATCGCGCCCTCGGCGCCCGAGGCGCTGGTGCTCGGGGTCGACACGATCGTCAGCCTCGGTCAGCGGATCTTCGGCAAGCCGCGGGATGAGGCGCACGCGCGCGGGACCCTGCAGGCGCTCGTCGGCCGGCGCCATGCGGTCATCAGCGGCGTCTGCCTGATCGAGCCCGGGAAGGTCCGCACGAGCACGGCTACGACGTTCGTCGAGTTCCGTGCCGTCGGGGAGCGGATGCTGGCCTGGTACCTGGCCACGGGCGAGTGGCGCGGCCGCGCCGGCGCGTACGCGATCCAGGGCGCCGGGGCGGCGCTCGTCGCCGGCATCGAGGGCGACTATCTGAACGTCGTCGGGCTCCCGGTACCGACGCTGCTCGAGCTCGTACCATCGCTGATCGTCGAGTAGCATCGGCACCAGCCGGGCGCCGCCGGCGCCCGCGGCTGCAACTTACCTCCCATTTAGGGCTTTTCCAGCCGTTTTCCTGGTTCGGGGTGGGGCTGTTCAGGTCGCGGCGCGGCGATCGTCGGTTACACTCAGCCACGGACGGTGCTGGCGCTCGGGTGCGGCTCTCTGCTAACTCGCCGCCCCGTCCAACGCTCCACGCTACCTCGACATCGAATGGGCTTCTTCACGTACCTGACCGGCTTCGGCGGCCGCGACATGGCGGTTGACCTCGGGACCGCCAATACGCTCGTGTATGTGCGCGGGCGGGGGATCGTGCTGTCCGAACCGAGCGTCGTGGCGGTGGATTCGCGCACCGGCGAGGTGCACGCGGTGGGAATCGAGGCCAAGCGGATGCTCGGACGCACGCCGGGCACGATCTCGGCCATCCGCCCGCTGAAGGACGGAGTGATCGCGGACTTCGAGGTGACCGAGGAGATGCTCAGACACTTCATCCAGAAGGTGCACCAGAACCGCTGGGCCCATCCGCGCGTCGTCGTCTGCGTACCGAGCGGCGTCACCGGCGTGGAGAAGCGCGCTGTCGAGGAGGCATGCCTGTCGGCCGGTGCGCGCCAGGCCTACCTGATCGAGGAGCCGATGGCCGCGGCGATCGGAGCCGGCCTGCCGGTCGGCGAGCCCACCGGCAACATGGTGGTTGACATCGGCGGAGGGACCAGCGAGGTCGCGGTGATCTCGCTCGGCGGAATCG